>CAXTCQ010000234.1:0-13019 GCA_964242965.1 uncultured Calothrix sp.
AAGTATTTGTTTAAATTATTTTTTTTGGTCGGCGCCCGCACCGCGCCCCCCCCTACGGTATATCATGCTTTATTAAATTTTAACTAATTCTAAGCTTTCTAGAGCGTGATAGCGACCAGTTCGAGAAGACCAATCGAGGTTACCACGTATCCAAGCATACAATCCTGAGATATACTTTTCAATTTCAGAATCTTCTTTGTTTCCAAAAGATGGGATAGATGCCGATAAACTTAGCAAAGTTTTTAATTCTTCATCGTGCATCTTTGTAGCACAATTGATTGCTTGTTCTAGAGACATTTCCTGTTGATAATGCATTACCAATACCACATTATGGAAATCACCATCGGCTATTTCTTTGGGTGCTGAGAAGATATCATTACACCAGGTAAGAATGTTATTCGTAAGTAATTTTATCTTTTGGAAGACATACTCATTTCTTACTAAACTGGTAAGTGTCAAGCGATCGCAAAATTCAATTAATTCCAAGAAAGTATATGCAGCCACGCTTGATTGACGTATACTAATACAAGTTTCCATATCTGGTATACTTCCTTTGCGAAGGTTTACTGCCTCTTGAACACATCCATTTAAATAATCTTCAACAGAGCGTACAAAGTACGGAAGCCATTGTTTGCCTCCGCGCTGTAATATCCGTTGTCGCAGGTTACTTAAAGCATGTCCACGTGATGTATCTTCGCTTGTTATTTCTGCCCCGTTCAATATTTCAATAAATCTACTGTGTAAGACTTTTAGCACTTCAGGTTGTTTTCCTAAAGTTGAATTCTCGCACAGGTCATCCCAAGTCATCATCCAACTAAGCCAATCGCTTGCTATCTTAAGTTCTTCAAGTTGGCAATTAGGATAAGTAGCTGCCGCTAGAAGAAAAAACTTTGCCTTGCAATAATGCTGATAAGCTGATTCATTATCCAAAAGATTGAAGCTAAGTACCCACTCAAGGGAATATTCTTCCAGAACATCAGCGTGCTTATTAATCTGCGACGGGAATGGGCAATATAAATCCGGGAAAAGTAGTTCTTTCATAAAAAAGCCTAATTGAGTCAAAGGGAATAAGAGAACACAAATCACAGAGACACAAAACGTATCTTTAGCTTAATGGCTATTAAGCTATCGTTGGACATTATTTACTGCCACACCACTTTTTCTACAATGCGTAAATAATACTTACTGCCATTGCAAGTAGTGTTAAAATATATAGCTCGCGGTTTTAAAATTTAATCCGTAGCAAACATTGTTTAATTTTTTATAAAAATTTTTAACCGTATTTACTCGGTAATTAATCAGGTTCGTAAAACAAAAAAATACTTTGTAATAAAAAAAAACATCAAGCCTCTAGAAGCTGTTACACTTTAGCCCTGAGCTTGCGACCTTTGCGTGAATTGGGTTATACTAAAAACGGGTTAAAACTGTCATTCTGAGCGAAGCGAAGAATCTTCGTTTCGGCTTCACTGCACTGCGTTTCGTTCAGCATCACAAACAGTATAGTATCTGAAGTATGGACGTAAATTGCTAAAGATTTATACGCTTTCATGTTTATTTTTTACAAATTATCAATACCTTTCCTTAAATATATCAATGATGCTTAGTCACCTTAAATACTATTATAAGTAAGTAATTACTAGTAAATATTAAGTACCAATGACATTGCCAACAGAATATCTATTACTCAGATTCATCAGACATTGTTCAAAATGCAAAATTAAAGATATGGAAAATGAATCGACGTTCGTTCAAGGGAGTAAAATTAGCCATTAGACACAAGATTATATGCCAAATAGCAGATGTAAAAGTAGGTATATATCTTTGGTAATAAACATAACCAGTAAAAAAAACCGCTTAAGTATCAAGCAAATATCATCCTAATAGACGATGAAAAATTGACAAAGTTGAGGATTAGGGTTTATTGAACTTGTTTCCAGCCTCGATACTATCTGAAAGGTTTAGGCAAACAAGCAGGATGGCGACCCAAAGCATAAATCTGACTAAAAATCTACACAAAAAGAAAAATAAATAATCTTTAAACCATGACCAAGTAAACCTGATAACAGGCTATGATCGGATATTGTCGGGTTTCCTTAAGTATTCCTTGATATCCATGAGCGCATCCTACTCCACATCTAAACCCTCTGCATCTAAACCCGGTTCTAACAATGCGATCGCTTCCATCACCAACCACCGCACGGTAGATGTGAGCAAGCTGAGTCAGATGTACCAGCATTATGTCGAAGTCAAAGAGATGCACCCCCATGCAGTACTTTTTTATCGGGTAGGCGATTTCTTTGAATGTTACTTTGAAGATGCAGTAACGCTAGCGCAGGAATTGGAACTAGTTCTCACTAGCAAGCAAGCAGGGGAACAGGGACGGGTGGCAATGTCGGGTGTACCCCACCATGCATGGGAACGTCACGCGACGGATTTAGTGCAAAAAGGCTATGCTGTGGTAATTTGCGACCAGGTGGAAGATGCTTCGGAAGCTGCGGGTAGGTTGGTGCGACGCGAGATAACACGGATTATTACACCCGGTACGCTACTCGAAGATGGGATGTTGAAAGCAAGTAAGAATAATTACTTAGCGGCTGTGGTAATTGCCGGGGATGCTTGGGGCTTGGCTTATGCAGATATCTCGACTGGGGAGTTTGTAACGACGCAAAGTAATAATTTAGAGCATTTGACGCAGGAAGTGATGCGGTTGCAACCTGCGGAAGTTTTGATACCAACAAATGCGCCCGATTTAGGAGCTTTATTGCGTCCGGGGGAAAAGTCTGCAAGCTTGCCCGAATGTTTGCCGCCGAGTTTTTGCTATTGTATGCGATCGCAAATCCCCTTCTCCCAAGGTGAAGCTCGCAATCGGTTGCTACAAAAGTTCAAGGTTCGCTCTTTAGAAGGTGTGGGTTGCGAACATTTACCTTTAGCGGTTCGCGCTGCGGGTGGTTTGCTGGAATATTTGGAGGAGACGCAGAAGGAAGGGACAATTCCTCTCCAACCGCTTCGCACTTATACGCTTTCGGATTTTCTGATTGTAGATAATCAAACGCGGCGTAACCTGGAAATTACCCAGACGGTGCGCGATGGTACTTATCACGGTTCGTTGCTGTGGGCGCTCGATAGGACGAGTACGGCGATGGGCGGTAGGGCGTTGCGAAGATGGTTGTTACAACCGCTACTCGATGTCAAAGGAATTCGGGCGCGGCAAGATACGATTCAGGAATTGGTGGAAAATACTGATCTGCGTCACGATATCCGGCAGTTATTGAAACAAATCTATGATTTGGAACGGTTGACGGGAAGGGCTGGTTCGGGTAAGGCAAATGCCCGCGATTTATCAGCTTTGGCAGATTCGCTGTCAAGGTTGCCGGAGTTGGCTTACTTGGTGTCGGAGAGTAATTCGCCTTTTTTAAAGGCTTTACAAAGCGTTCCTTCGGTGTTGGAAAGTTTGGGACGGAAAATTAGTGCCCATATTGTTGAGTCTCCACCGATTCAAATTAAGGAAGGTAATTTGATTCGCGGGGGGATTAATCCACAGTTGGATGAGCGCAAAGCACAGGTAGAGGATGACCAAAAGTGGATTGCGAATTTGGAAGTTGAGGAACGGGCGCGTACTGGTGTGCCGACTTTGAAGGTGGGTTTTAATAAGACCTTTGGTTACTATATTAGTATTTCGCGTGCGAAGGCTGACCAAGTTCCGGAGAATTACATTCGCAAGCAAACGCTGACGAATGAGGAACGTTATATTACGGCTGAGTTGAAGGAACGGGAAACGCGGATTTTGAACGCGCAGGATGATTTGTTTAAGTTGGAATATGAGATTTTTGTGGCTTTGCGTGAAGAGGTGGCTGTTCATGCGGAGTCGATTCGTAATATTTCCCGTGCGGTTGCTGCGGTTGATGTGCTGTGTGGGTTGGCTGAGTTGGCTGTTATTCAGGGTTATTGCCGTCCGCAGATGGTGGAGGGTAGGGAGGTTTATATTGTTGATGGACGGCATCCGGTGGTGGAACAATCGATTCCTGCGGGCTTTTTTGTGCCGAATTCGACTCAATTAGGAGGAACTAACCACAGAGACGCTGAGGACACTGAGAAAGAGAAAGAGGAGGGTTCTTTAACTCCTAATCATAATTCCCCTGATTTGGTGATTTTGACGGGTCCGAATGCGAGTGGAAAAAGTTGTTATTTGCGTCAGGTGGGTTTGATTCAGTTGATGGCGCAAATTGGTAGCTTTGTGCCGACGCGATATGCGAAGTTGGGAGTGTGCGATCGCATTTTTACTCGTGTGGGTGCGGTTGATGATTTGGCAACGGGCCAATCGACGTTTATGGTGGAGATGAATGAAACTGCGAATATTCTCAATCATGCAACGTCGAGGTCGTTAATATTATTAGATGAGATTGGACGCGGTACGGCTACTTTTGATGGACTGTCGATTGCTTGGGCTGTTGCTGAATATTTGGCAATGGAGATTAAAGCGCGAACAATTTTTGCTACGCATTACCATGAATTGAATGAATTGGCAAGTATTTTGCCAAATGTTGCTAATTTTCAAGTGACTGTGAAGGAAATGCCCGACCAAATTATCTTTTTGCACCAAGTTCAGCCGGGTGGGGCGCAAAAGTCATACGGTATTGAAGCGGGTAGGTTGGCTGGTTTACCTCCTGTTGTGATTCAGCGGGCAAAGCAAGTCATGGGGCAGATTGAACAGCATAGTAAAATTGCAATGGGGCTGCAAAATCTGGAGTGATGCTATCGATTAATACCTGATGGTAAGTAAATAGCATGAGTACAATTTACAAAATTTATCTTGATGTTTGTTGTCTAAATCGTTCATTGGACAATTTAGAACAATCTCGAATCCGCCTAGAGGCTGAGGCAGTAACGGAGATTATTCAAAATTGCGAAGATGGCAAGTGGATATTGATGAACAGCGATATTATTGAATTTGAGGTTAGTCAACACTCAGATTCATCAAAACAAGAACAAGTCAGATCAATTCTGTCTGTAGCAAACATTTACATCCAATCAACCGAAAATATTGAGTTAAGGGCAGAAGAATTAATGAAATTGAACTTTAAATTTCAAGATGCTTTACATTTAGCCTTTGCAGAAGTAGGAAATGCTAATATCTTTTTAACGACTGACGATCGACTTTAAAGAAAAGCCAAGCAATATAGAAATACTTTAAATATAGAAGTCGAAAATCCGAAAATTTGGTTAATAAACATTTTGCAAACTGAAGAGGAAAACAATGAAATCGACGGAAATTAGACAGCAAGGATACAAAGCTCTAATTGATGCTTTAGGGGTGGCAGGTACACTGAGATTTTTACAGCAGTTAGGAGTTGGTTATGGCGATTATACTAAAGAGCGTCATCAATGGCTAAATCAACTTACAATAGAGGACTTTCGTGACTATGTTAAACAAAAACGCCAGTGAAATTATGCTTCTATATTTTGCCTTTATGCTCTTCGATTAAACCTTTCAAAGTCCGTCAATTTAACTTAGGGGAAATTAACATTGACCGAGAAGAACTTTATGCCTAACGAAATCTATCACACCCCTCAACGTAAGTAACAGATAGATTTCTCGAATGCCTACTCATCCCGCCCTACCATAGAATGGTAGGGCTAATAGCACAAAGCCTGCGCTACCGCAGGCTTCGTTCAGATTAGCCATTCGGCTTACAGCCTGGGGCGGTCTTATGGATCGTCGAGAGGTCTGGCCCTCTCCAAAGCTAGCGGTATCCTCCAAGAAGTCGGGTATCTGACCCTCACGACTTGCCATAATTAATGAAACACCACTAATAAGCAAATAGCTAATATATTTTGCCTATATGAATAATCCGGTAGAACTGCCTAGCGGTAAAATTTTGAATATAGCTCGTTTTGTTGCACTAATTCCAAATACAGTTAGGAGAAACTTGATTTTAGAGGGTATTTATTAAAGAAAATCTGTCATTCTGAGGAACGAAGAATCTAAGGTTTGAAGCGTAGTCTAGAGATGCTACCCTGCGGGAACGCGTTCGCGGAGCGAGTCCTCTTAGGACTCAGCGCGAACACTGCGCTATCGCGGAGCCTGCCCTCGAACGAAGTGAAGGGTTCAGCATGACAGATTAGGTCTTTCGCTGAATTTATAAACACCCTCTTGGAAACTAATAAAAAGCCTCATCTTAATAGTATTAACAACTTAGATGAATTGAGAGAATTAATAACTTTTTTACCAGTTTCAGCCTCACTGTTAACACAAGCTGCTTCATTGTGGGCTAAAGCTCGTGTTCAAGGAATGCCGACGGCTGATGATAAAAACCTTGATGTTGACATTCTAATCTGCACTCAATGGCAGATGCTTAAAGAAGAATTTCCCAGCCGCTACATTGTTATGGCTACAACTAACGTCAAACATCTAAGTCGTTTTGCTGTAGCCCTGTCATGGAGAGACATTAAGTTATAAGAAAATTTCCAATACAACTAGGACTTGCAGTTAATAGTTTAAATTTAGCGCATTAACTTGCTGTTATCATTAATACCTTGCACAAATTGCGATCGCAGATGGGAGAATTAGCGATCGCAGTTGCTACAAACCTTTGCATCACCCACAATTTTCCGATCCAAAATTCAAAATCTAAAAAGCTTTCTCCGCCAAGAATTACGCTTTTCATTTTAGTGCAGCATCTTATAGTAATTTTGGGCGACAGTTTGGGTGAGGGGGTGATTTTCACCAAGAACCTGTAAACAAAGTTCTAAAGCTTGAAGAAACAATGGTTCGGCTTCGCTGTACCGTCCTTGGGAACGGTAAAGTTCAGCCAAATTATTGATGCTTCGTGCGACATCGGGATGCTGGGAGCCTAGTAAGGGGGTAGTTCTAATATATTAGGACTTACACAAAAACTCTCCCAAACCCGCTATTTACTCTGTGGACTCCGTGTCTCTGTGGTAAGTCTTTCTGTCGCTGTTGCGTAAGTCCTATGTAGAATTTTTAGATTCAGTAGCTACGAAGAATAATCAAATTGATGGAGAGAGAAGAAAATGAGTGATAAATTTATTAACGGTTATGCACTACTAATTGGTGTGGGAGAGTCAGCTTATGGTAAATTGTCTTTGCCAGTAACAGTAAAAGATACTCAAGCAATTTATGCTGCTTTAATTGACCCTGAACTATGTGCTTATGCCGATGATAAAGAGCATATTCGAGTGTTGAATAACCAGGAAGCAACTAAGAACGCAATTTTAGATGGCTTAAACTGGTTAAAAGAAAAAGCAGAATCTGACCGTGATGCGACCGTATTTGTTTACTATTCAGGACATGGCTGGATAGATAAAACAATAAACACTTATAGCGTTTCCCTCTCGAGTGAGGTACAGTCGTAGGGGCACAGCAGTGCTGTGCCCCTACATCTTGGACGAAGCGAGTGTACCTCATTAAACTGAGAATTGCTATATTATTTACTACAACATGATATTAAACCGACTAGAATGACTAGTTCTGCATTATCAGCAGAAACTTTCACAGATGCATTGCGACAAATTCAAGCTGAACGTTTATTAGTTGTAATTGATAGCTGTCATGCAGCGGGAATGGCAACATCCAAAGAAGCGGATTTGGAACTTGATGAAGAATTTGATGATTTTATGCGAGTTGCCCCCTCTAAAGGCTTTATTGATAAATTAAAACAAGGTAAAGGTCGAGTTATTTTTACTTCCTCCGAAGGTGAGCAAAAATCTTGGATAAAAGATGAATCAAGCAGCATCTACACTTATCATTTTCTTGAAGCTTTGCAAGGTGCTGGAAATAAACAGGGTGATATGGAAGTGCGAGTTTCTAATTTAATGAATTATTTGGGAAAAGCAGTGCCCCAAAGCGCAAGTCAGTTGTACAACGCTTCTCAAACTCCTCATTTTGATATGGACGCAGGAGATTTTGTCATTGCCAAGCTGCGGGGTGGCAAAGGTTTACCTGATAAGGGATGGGATGAGGTTAAGCCGCAAGCAACGCAAAAAATTAACAAAATTGCCGATGTCATAAATCAACATGGGAAATTTATTACTAATATTAATAAAGCTACCAACTTACACATCGGTGATGTTTATAACAAATAATTTTGATAAAAAATTACATTAGAGTCAAAATCCAGATTATGAGACGCGATATATCGCGTCTCTACATTTAATATATTGCGTAGGCAACTTCTACCCTAACCATTTAGCTACAATCAAACCAAGCCCGAATCAGTCTTAGTATTTTATGACTCTTAAAGAACTAGAAAATCAAATTCTCGCATTACCTGCAACTGAAAAAGCAGCAATTATCCAAAGCCTAACTCAAACCATCAACATTGGTGCCAAAG
This sequence comes from uncultured Calothrix sp., assembly GCA_964242965.1. Taxonomy (GTDB): domain Bacteria; phylum Cyanobacteriota; class Cyanobacteriia; order Cyanobacteriales; family Nostocaceae; genus JANNFJ01. The sequence goes on from CAXTCQ010000234.1 coordinate 8,352, forward strand.
GTATAACTAAAACTCCTGGTGTTTGCGGTGGAGAAGCTTGTATTGCTGGAACTCGCATAGCTGTCTGGCTATTAGTTGAAGCACGTCGTCTTGGCATCAGTGAAGCCGAACTGCTACAAGACTATTCTCATATTAGTGCAGCTGATTTAGTTAATGCTTGGGCGTATGCAGATGCCTACTCAAAAGAAATTGAAGCGGTTATTCACGCCAATGAGGTTGCTTAATTAATGGCGCGTCTATATGCTGATGAGCAGTTTCCAAAGAAAGTAAGCGAGAAACTTCGGGCAATAGGACACGATGTTTTAACGGTACAAGAAGCTGGAAATGCCAATTTAGGAATTCCAGATGATGAGGTATTAGCCTTTGCAGTCAACGACAATCGGGCTGTTATTACCCTCAATCGCCAAGATTTTATCCGACGATTAATTGATAAAGACGAGAGTATTAATAATGTGATAGTTATTAGCAGTACGAATAATAAAGCAGTTGAGAATGTTATTGAAAAACTCGATGAATGGTTAACAGAGTAATCATTAAACCATGATTTTCTTTATCTCAAAGGAGGGAGCAGAGCTAACACTCAATCACCAGGAGGTGCTATAGAAAAAATCCAAAAAGCAGTTGATTATTTACAAAAAAATAGTTTTGATGAAATTTATTATCAAAAAATAAAACAGCAAATAATAGAAATAAAAGATAATTTTATTAGTGAGGAATCTAGTTATTTACAACAGCATCGTCAAAGAGCCTTATCAGAAGAAAGACTACCTCAAATTTTAAATCAGCTACAAATACTTCAAACTGATTTAGAATCAGCGCTATCAACCAAAACTCAATATCAGTTAAGAACTACAGAATTAGCCGAGTACGAGCAACTACCATTAGAAGTTTATCGAAAAATTAAATTGCGCTTTGAAAATATAGAACGACAGCTACCTGAAGGAAGATTACCTTGGTGGATTCGTTTATGGCATTGGGTGACTAGGAATACGGAAGAAAAAATAATTACAAAAGGTGCTGTAGCTTGCGAGTCGGCGATTGAAAATACCTTTAATACTCCTTTCCCTGTTGAAAATCCGACAAATCGTCATCATTTAAATCAACAACTAAGGTTGGTTAGAGAAAGATTAGCAAAAGCAGATGAGTTATCAAGTATACAAGAAAGATTACAAGGACTTTCTGGAGATATAATCACTACAGAGCAAGAAAGAGATAATGCGCTTAGAGAATCAGCTGTTTTAAAAAACTTATTGGCTAATCCTCTAAAAGATTTTTACCTATCCTTTCATCAAGATTTTCATGACAAGCAGAAGGAGTTATTTGAATTATCACGGGAACTTCTTACTCAGCAAGCATTACGTTATAAAGACCGCGTAAAAACTTCTTTAGAACTGTATTCAAATGTTATATCTGGGACTGGGAAAGATATAAATAGGATGGCAGAGAATCTGGATGAGCATATTAAAAATTTGAGTTTAATGTTTCCTGCCATCACCAGTACATTACTTTCAATCCGAAATATGCTTCCGTGGGTTTCCCAATGTGTTGACCGCACAATTATAGACGAAGCAGGAATGATTGACCTACACAAAACCTTTCCTTTGTTGGTGCGATCGCGTAAAGCTATTATTGTCGGAGACCCTCTGCAAATTGAGCCTGTAATCACTTTAAGCAATCGAAGACGCGATAACTATCGTCAAACAGCATTCCTAGATAAAGGATTAACAGAAAATGATTACCATCGTTATAGTCCAGAAGAAGAGTATAGCGCTACTACCTATCATCGGGCAGCGGGAGCAACAGGAGAAGAGAATGATAAGGGACAAGGGATTTGTTTAATTGAACATTACCGCTGTCAACCTAGTATTATTCAATATTGCAATGCTATTGCTAACTATGGGTTAGAGGTAAAAACAAAACCAGTTGATTCTTTATTAGAATCGCACTTGATTGCTTATCATGTAGAGGGCAATATCCATAATAATGTCAATGAAGAAGAAATTACTGCTGTATCTGAGATAATTCAGCATTTACTAACTCAGGGTTACTCTATAGAAGACATAGGCGTAATTTCACCATTTAATGTTCATGCTGCGGCATTAAGAGAGCGTTTAAGTCAAAAGTTCTCTGGATTCAAGAAAAACTCGATTGGAACAATTCACACTTTTCAAGGTTCTGAGAAGAGAGTAATCATCTTATCTACAAAGATATGCCGCTCGCAAGATAATGTTTCCTGGATTAACAAACGACCAAACCTTCTTAATGTGGCTGTATCGAGAGCAAAAGAATTGTTTATTTTAGTTGGTAATCTTTACAAGCTAGAGAAAGGAAACCTTACCCGTCAGCTAGTTGAACATATTCGAGAGCAAGGAATTATTTTAGAGTATAAATCGGAGGCAGAAATTCCCCAACCGCAGCCTGGAAGTACTTTAATTTATGATTGTGACCATTTTAATCTTTTTGGGCAAGCTCTTGAACAAGCAGAAAAAGAATTGATAATTGTCACACCTTGGATTCGAGGGAATGAATCTAAACGATTTATTGATGATGTAGTTTTAGCCTTAGAAAGGGGAGTTAAGGTTACAGTAATTTACGGCAATAAAGGTGAAGAAGAAAATGATAATAATGATTCATCAACTGAAATTAGTTTAAGAGAACTATTTTCTGAGTATTCAGGATCGCAGCTAATTCGTTTAGGTAGAGAAATTCATATTGAAAGTAGAGGAACAAATGAAAAAATCTTAGTTTGCGATACTAAGTTTGCTATTTTAGGAACTTGGAATTGGCTTTCTCATCCTTACAGAAAGCAGTGCAGTCGGTCATTAATAAATCCGAAAATTCAAATTCGTAGAGAAACGAGTATACAACTTTCTGACTCGTCATCGATTGAAAATGTGAAAGCAAGAATTTATCAATTATTTAGTTAGAGGATGTTTTAAAAGTCCAACATACGTATAATTTGTCATTCTGAACCCTTCACTTCGTTCGAGGGCAGGCTCCGCGTAAGCGAAGAATCTCGAAAACGCCATATGTATTCGAGATGCTACCCTGCGGGAACGCGAAGCGCGAACATTGCGCTTACGCTCCATTCAGCATGACAAAAACTATACTTTTAAAACATCCTCATTAACCAAATTATATTTAAGAACAAACTACACGAAAACCAAATTCCTTATCAGCAACACTTGCATTCTCAGAAAAGCGAGATGCTGAACGGCATAAATTAGAAGAACAATCCCACGAACCACCTCGCAAAATTCGATATTCCTCATTCCCATTATCTAACCATGCACTACCATCAGATGGTGCGTCATAATAATCGTCATGGTCATAGTCAGCACACCACTCCCACACTAAACCATGCATATCGTATAGTCCAAAACTATTAGCAGGAAAACGACCAACTTCAGTTGTCTGCTGACGATAAACAGCGTTAATATTCTCATTTTCGGCGTGAAAATTGGCTAAATGTGTTGCGATCGCTTTGCCAAAATGGAATGGAGTTGAAGTTTTAGCACGACAAGCATATTCCCATTCAGCTTCGCTGGGTAAGCGATATGTTCGTCCTGTTTTCCTCGATAGTCGCTGGCAAAACTCCTGTGCATCATACCAGGAAACCCTCTCCACAGGTAAGTTATCTCCCTTAAAATTTGATGGTTCAGCTTTGATATCACGGTTAATTTCGGGAAGTTCTGCAACAAATTTCCATTGTGCTTGAGTAATGGGATATTTACTTATAAAAAAAGATTTTATATTAACTATGCGTTGTGGATATTCTTCTTGGGGTGCTTCTTCATCTTTTGCTGCTCCCATTTGAAATTTACCACTTGGAATGGAAACCATTTCTAAAATAATGTCACTTAAATTTTCGATAAAATACTCTGCTTGTTTACAGTAACGCTTGCTTTCTTTACCGTAAGCATCCACAGTTAAGACTTCAAATTCAAAGTTTTGAAGATTAAGTGGAATAGGTAAAGTTAATTGTGTTTCTGAGTTTTTTGCTACATATTTATTTTCTCCTGTTTGAGGGGATGTTTGAATTTTTATTTGTTGGATTTTTTCTTGTAAGTCTTCGAGAATTGCCTTTGTTTCTTTATCTAAACCTTGGTAATTATTGATATCACCAATGTGGAGTCCTTGAATTTCATTCGCATTAACGATATTTTTCGCTAACTGCGTCTGATTTTGACTATTGATAGTCTCAATATATTGACGCAATAAAATAATATCTTTTTCGTCTCGACCTCCATTAAGAATACGGTCAAGTATCGTAATTAACTCATCAGCTGTAGTCATTTGTCATCCAAAGTAATTTTTTGGCAAATACTCTTATTTTACCCTTAGTTACTAAATATACAATTGACCGCAAAGTACTCTTGCTGCCTTCTCATCTGAAGTTAGCTGTTATACTAAATATGTTTATAAAATGAACTTTGATCGTAGATGCTAGGTTGGGTTACGCGATCGCAAAGCGACTCCGAAGAAGTATCGCGCAAAATTCCAGCAGCTATCATGCGGTGATATTCGTCAATTGTCCACTTGGCAGCGATAAAAGTCATAGCGATCGCTTCTCCCAATGATTATTTTATTCTCTGATGTTAAATATTTAGCCAGCTAAAAACTTGATCGACAGTTAAAGATAAATCAATATTACTGAGGATAGGGAGT
>CAXTCQ010000235.1:0-12998 GCA_964242965.1 uncultured Calothrix sp.
TTCCGGGAATTTACAGAAATTAATACTTGATTGGGGTTCTAGTACTTACGGTACAATTTTTGTGAATATGTTCTCTACTGGAGAACTTTTGAAGGTAGTGCCGCAATCTCAAGGACGTGTAAAAGTTGAAACTATCACCCTGACGCGCAAGCTGGAAAACCCTGACGGGATGCAGTTTACACCCGATGGCAAGCTGCTAGTAACTGAGGGTGCGATCGCAAGTGGTGATGGTCGTCTGCTACGCATCAATCTATTTTCGTCTGGAACTGCACCTAAGCCGATAGAAACTATTGCCGAGGGTATCGAGTCACCTGTTAACTTGACGGTAGCAGGTAATAATGTTTGGGTAACAGAATCACGTATCCGGCATCGTCTTTTACCAGGACGAGAAAAAGATATCCCCAATCGCTTTTTTATCCGTCGTTTCACTTTACCTAAATAAAAGTGTTGGCGAAATAAAACTTAATATTTAAAAGTAAAAAAGCAGGTTTTGTCGATTAGGTTGACTTTAGGAAACTTATATCATGCAAATGGCGAAACACATGTCAAAATTATTACAGGTTGTTTGACACCGTTTTAGTCCGCCTGGGACTGTAAGTCCCCGTCTAACAGCGTAAGTCCATTGAAATGGACTGAAATTAGAAATAGTTTATTAGTAAACTTAGTTACTATTAAATGTGCGTACTAATAGTTTACTCGTAAAGGTGCAAAATATCAGGGAGCCTGACTATAACTGACCTGAGCCGTTGTAGCATAGAGGTTGGTTATATTAACAGTATTAATAAGAGCATAAGATGGCGTATCTTTGGTTTAAGTCATTTCACATTCTTGGTTTTGTGGCTTGGTTTGCAGGCTTGTTTTACATACCACGTCTATTTATCTATCATATTGAAGCCCAAGAACGCCAAGAACCTGTAAAAACGGCATTAAAAGAAGAGTATAGCCGTATCGAGAAACTGCTCTACAAATTGATTATGATGCCAGCAATGATATTTACAATTGCGATGGCAATCGGGATTATTTCGACTGAACCAGAAGTAATCAAGCTTCCTTGGCTGCATGTAAAGCTTTTCTTCGTACTGTTGCTAATCGGGTTTCATTTTTACTGCGGACGGTTGATTCGTCAGTTAGAAGCTGGAACTAGCCCTATCAGCGGTTTGCAAATGCGACGAATTAATGAGATACCAACTATTTTGCTTGGTTTAGTGGTATTGCTAGCAATCTTTAAAGATAGCTTACCTACCAATATTGCAGCTTGGGGAACAGGAATTACTATTTTGATTTTCGCCATAATTATTCAACTTTATGCGCGAAAACGTCGCTCGCAAAAGCAAGAATTGAGCGCTTCTAGTTAGTCGCAGCATCCGTAAAAAGTGGACGAATATTGGTTAGTAAACCCATCGCGCTTAAACCAAATCCCTTATTTCTAATTTAGCGCAACTTCATACACAAACGGTATTAGCTTTAAAGATTGAATGAAGTGAACCGCGATTGGCTGATTGATTGGAACTTCTAGATTATTCGGGGCATCGATTCAACCAGCCAAACATTTAGGGAATCAAGAGCAATGCGTCGAGCAGTATTATTCCTATCAAGATTTGTGTTTAGCCTATGGATTGTACTAGTCGGTGCTTTTCTATCCCTGCTGCTGTCTAATGCACCAAGCGTACCAAATACGCCTTTCGCTAGCGTATCAATTAAAACAGAGTATAGTACTATTTACTTGCCTAATCGTATCTTTACCTGCACAGAAACAGGGCAGCAATTTCAGTGCCAGACAGAAATTCAAGATAGTTTGCTAAACCTCAGCTTAACAAAAGGAAGTGATTATAAATACGACTTCAGCAATTGTCGTGCTTTGTACGACGGGCAATCAGTTGGCTGTCGGGAGAGGGGGCAAACCTATGCTCCCATACTTTCAGAAATGTACGAAATTACGGGTCTAGGATTGAGTCCTCAACAAATACGGGCAGTTCAGCAAGAATACTGGGGTATTAATGCCCTCATGCAGTTGGGTGAACTTCGCTTGCTGTGGATTAGTACTGGGCTATCTCTTGCAGCAGGCATTAGTGGTGCTTTCTTGACCTGGTTCCATCCAGGTCTATTCAGCAAAGCCTTTTCAAGCTGTGCCTGTGGATTTGGAATGTATCGCTTGGTTTGGGGTTTACTTGGTCGCGTGCAGTACAATGTTGTTGCGCCCTATGGATTTACGCCCAACACCTGGGATTGGGTCGTGAATGGAGTGGCTTTAACCGCAGGTGTTGGAACAATTCTTACCACCGCTTTTTTGCTTTGGGGAAGATTTAATCGCTTAACTAAGATCCCGATCGGTATCAGCAGTAGTTTGGGAATTTTCAATCTCTGTTGGTTATCCCTCAGTTGGAATTTTACCTATTTGCTTTCTTTCTTTAGTTTAGGCGGAACCTTTTTACAACAAGGATATATGCTGGTGTGGCTTTCCGCAGCCATTTCGACTATTTTTGCAATTGCTGCTGCAATCTTACTTTGGTTGCACACAAATCGATCCATCAAAACGTTCCTCTGCCTGGGCAGTGGCTTTGGTGCGGTAGCTTTAGCCACAAATTTTTTCCTGCTCATTCTGTTAGGGCTAGGATATGCAGATTAAAGAAGGTGCATCAGTAGAAGGTAGGTTGAGTGTAGCGAAGCGGATGCTGTTGGCGAAATTTATCTTAACAGTCAAAAAGCCCAAGAATTGAGCGCTTCTTAGTTAAGACGTTTTCGTTGCTTGATACGCTCTGTGCGTATCGATTGGTAAAGTTTTTCATCCTGCATCTGGTATTCATGTTCCGTCATTCTGATATCCAGTAACTTAGTTGTTATTTTACAGCTTTTTTGTGCATAATTAGCAGCAATAGCGCGAATCATTTAGGGGTACGATTAAACATGAAAATTACTAGAATAACTGTCAGTGACTAAACGAGTAAGTGTTTCAATTCCTGATTTAACTCATGAAAAATTACAGATATGGGCTGATGTCGAAGGCACTAGCCTTGCCGATTTAGCAGCTTATTTGTTGCGTAGAGACGTTGAAACAGCAGAAAAACAAGGCAAGCTTAAATACCCTGAAGAAAAAAAATAATATCCTTTATGACTCAAACTCCAACACAAACACAATCTGAGACAAAACTTTACACATTTGACGAATTTATCGAATGGTATCCAGAAAACTCAGAAGTAAGTTACGAACTGCACGATGGGATGATTATTGAGATGCCAAAACCTAGAGGAAAACATTCAAGGCTAACAGGGTGGGTTATTGAAAAATTGTCAATAACTATTAGAGAAATGGGGAAAGGTGATATTTGGTTCATCCCTAAAGAATCTATTATTCGACCTTTCCGCGATAGATCCGGGTATGAACCCGACATCATTGTTTTAGACCAAGAAACTATTGGCAGCGAGACGCGATGGGAAACTGAGTCAATTATCCAAAATGCAAGTTCGGTCAAATTGATAGTTGAAGTAGTTAGTACCAATTGGCAAGACGACTACTACGACAAACTTCGGGACTACGAAGCTATGGGTATTCCAGAGTACTGGATACTAGACTATGCGGCATTAGGCGGACGCGATTTTATCGGTTATCCCAAACAGCCAACCATTTTTGTATGCGAACTTATCGACGGGGAATATGTAAAAACTGCATTTCGTAAAACAGACCGTATCGTATCGCCTACTTTCCCCCAACTAAATCTGTCCGCACAGCACGTTTTTGACTCGGTTATTTAAATGCGTTTTCGGATTTAAATAAATTAAAATTTCAGGTTCTGCAATGGGGTAAATCCATCACATGTTTTTTATCGCGCAGAGGCGCAGAGGCGCTTTCTAAGAGGCTCTCTTTGTGGTCTAATTTAGATGAAAACTGCTGTAATATCAAGTTCAGCTATGTTGTTCAAGCCGCTCGGCAATCCATACCTTTATTATTGACTGTCGAGTTACACCAATTCGCGCTGCCTCCCGGTCAAGTGCTTCAATTATCCATATAGGAAAATCAACGTTTACCCGTCGTTGCTCATAACCCGGACGACGTATTGTGTTCATGTCAAGATGCGAGATAATGTCCTCGCCATTGTCAAATTTTTCATCAAACTCTTCAGCCTTCATATAGTTTCACTTCCTCTGATGTTGCTCGATGTACTGATATAATTCGCACTTGTCATTATAATGTTCTAGACAAAACAGGTTAAAATCTGTTGCAATTAACAATAAAAATATATAGGTGCTGCATATGACTGCTGTAATATCACCCGAAGATTTGATACTAGTAACTGGTGCAACCGGGGGTGTGGGACAGTTGACGGTGGGTAAGTTGCTTGAACTCGGTTTGAAAGTTCGCATTCTCACCCGCGATGCGTCGAAAGCTGCGACAATGTTCGATAACCGTGTCGAAGTCGCTATTGGTGATATTCTTAACCCTGCTACTCTCAGTAACGCAGTTGCTGGAGTTCGCTACATTATCAGTGCTGCGGGGACTACAGCATTTCCTTCAGACAGGTGGCAGTTTGAGTCAGATTGGAATTGGTTAGAAGCGCTACTCAATCCTCAACAGTTGAAAGTAAAAGCTGCAAATAGTCCGGAAAAAGTTGATGCTGATGGTGTAATTAATTTAGTCAAAGCAGCACCACGCGATTTGAAGCGGTTTGTATTTGTCTCATCTTGCGGTATTCTTCGCAAAGATGACTTTCCCTTTAAAATTTTGAATGCATTTGGCGTACTCGATGCCAAGAAAAAGGGTGAAGAAGCAATTATCAATTCGGGATTGCCTTATACAATTATTCGTCCCGGCAGACTTATCGATGGTCCCTTTACGTCTTACGATTTGAATACACTTTTGCAGGCAACAACTAAAGGTAAATTAGGGGTAGTTGTTGGTACGGGAGATAAGTTATCCGGTGATACTAGTCGTATAGATGTGGCAGCAGCTTGCGTTGAAAGTTTGCGACTTTCGAAAAATCTAATTTTTGAGATTATAAACAAAGGTCAACGACCATCTGTAATTGATTGGGAAGCACTTTTTGCAGGAATTTAAAAGTATGCTAGATGTACGCAATTAAACAAGCGAAGGATTTTTTATCCACTACTATTTTTGAAGAAGCAAATGTAACCCCCCAGTGGCAAGTCGCAACTTGGCAAGATTATTTGAGGTATGCAGACGATTCTAACCCAGATATCACGGGCTTATTTTTTAACGAGGGGTATCTATTTATTCAAATGGGAAATGAAGGAATTGACCATGCGGCAGTCAATGAACTTTTTACCATGTTGTTTTTCCTTTGGTTTAGCATCAAACAGCCAGAGGAAACATTTAAATAGCTTGGTGGTTGCTTAATGGAAAAGGTAAATACTCAAGCTGCATCGCCAGATTTAGTTTTATATATTGGGCAGAATTATCCGCGTCGGTATGAAGGAGAAAGACGTTACTTAAACTTAAATAAATGGCGCGTTCCCGATTTGGTGGGTGAAGTTTCTGACGCGACTATAGCCACCGATTTGGATGAGAAAAAAATACTTTATGCAGCATTAAAAATCCCCGAATACTGGTTTTCGCAACAAATCATTAATTTATAGGTTTGGATAATAATGAAATGTCCCTTGTGTATCCTCTGTGTTGGCGAATAATTAAGCGTAGTATTTATAACGGGCGTATTGGTTGGGGTTTTGAACGTCCCAAATTTTTTGCCAATTTAACCACGCTACGCACCCCAGAAAATTTTGATAATTTAGATTGGGAAAAGTTCTTTGGTACTACTAAATCTTTAGTAGTTACAGAGCTATTTCGCATTAATGGCGGTAAGTTCGGCTATTACTTAGCTAATTTACTAGAATATAAATATTACTATTGCGGCGAACGCGACGAAGATTTGAAAATAAAAGATTGCCTTCCTCTTATACTACTATTTGAAGTGCGGAATGTAGGTTACAAAGAAAAAAGGAAGCAGTTCTGAACTACGGTGCGATCGCTAAATTTCGGTCATCCGAAACGATTAGTGTTATTTTTTACCTCTAACGCTCGTAAGTAATCATTTGTATAAAAGTAGGAAAAGTGCGAAAGGTAGGAGAAGGAGATTATAACTTTTAGTCGTAATATAATTATATTAGGATTAAATATTTGTACTTATAACTAAAATTACAATTAAAAAACCTTATGTACTCAAAATGCTTTTGTATTTGCATACATAATAGGTGGGAAAAAGCATAGAAAAAGCCTTGATAACTTTGTATTACTTGCGTTAAATTACAGATCGGGCTTTTCTCTAAAGCTGTAAAACACTCGCTTCGATTGCAGTCCTCACCTAATTTATTCGCTCTTATATGCACAACAATCAACGAACTGTCCACTTAACCGAAGTCACTGCCACTGACTTCCCAACCGTAAATAACTATAAATATAAGTGCCGCGTTCAGTTGACTTCGCCTGAAGGACAAGCTTTATTACATAAGGATTTATTTGCCAGGATGCAGCCAAGTTGGTTGTTAGATTTGAAGAACAAAGGGGATTGTAAAATCGCCTTAACACTTTGTTACCGCGAAGGAGATGTTGGTCAACCGTGGCATGATATTGAAACAGTTTTATTTGATACAGAAAATAGTATTAACGGTCAAAGCAGTACGGAGCTAGAATTTCCCATTACTACATGGAATTTAGCACCTCAGTTAAAACTAAAAACTCGCTTAACGCAAAGTGCAGATACGTCCAATAGTAGTACGTTAGCGTTATTGGGACAAAATACTAATGTGCGCTTGCATACTAAAAAAGAGCAAGTACAGGTAAAAGCCGAGATTCCCCCGGCTGTTCCCCTCTCCCCACAAGAAGAAGTCATTGTTAAAGACGTGTGGAACAAGCTGCGAGCTTGGAAAGAATTGCAGATGGAGAAATTTCTTACTAGGTCATTGCTGGAGGAACCAGAACTAGAGTACATTTTTGGGGAAGCGATTGACGGCATGAGCGATCGCTTCTATGAATTATTTGATTATTGCGTACACAAGCTTCAGCCCCACAGCCAAAATGTGGTATGGGAACCCTTGATGGGTGTACCGCCAGAAAAAGCTGATATATTCGACACAGTTGAGGATTACGGAGCGCTGTTTGCTGATATTGGAATGCTGCCTTCTCACTGGCTAAAGCTACGACAAGTGTGGATGTGGATGTTACCTTCGATACCTTATTTAGAAGAGTACGACCGCGAGGATTTAGCAAAAGGTGTAAATTCGGCTTTATACAAATTTTTTAATACTCACATAATTGTGCCAATGGCAGAGGCGATACGTCGTTACGAGGAAGCGCTACCGCCAGAAATGCTCAAGCGGATGGCGGAGTCATGGCAGGTTTTCAGTGAAAATAAGCAAGAAATGGGGATGTATTTTTATCAAATCCTGTTTGAAAAATATCCCTTCGTATTACCCATTTTTGGACGGGCAGATATGGATTATTTGTCCCTCCACCTTTTTCAGGCATTAGAATTTTTAATTCGCTGTCTTCGTAATGGTAGCAGCGATGATATGCTGCAAGAGCTGCGCCAGTTGGGACAGGTACATGGCAGTGTGGGCGTGCCATCCTGTGCTTATCCAGCAATTTCCGACACGATGTTTGCATTGTTTGAAAAGTATGTGCCCGATTTTACGCCGGAACTACGGCAGGCTTGGCAGACGTTGTTCGATCGCGTTACCAACGTGATGAAGCTGCCCAAAATGAACGAGGAGCGATTGCTAAAGCGGGCAAAGCAGTATTTAGATCAAATTGCTTTAGAACAAGAATGGGAAGCGGAAGATAAAGCACGGCGTTGGGCAGAAATTCAAGAGGAAGTAAAAGCGACAGGTACTTATACCCATACTTATGAAGAATTAGCCTATGGGGCACAACTATCGTGGCGCAATGCTTCTAAATGTATTGCGCGAATTCAGTGGAATAATATGGTGGTGCGCGATCGCCGTCACGTTACCGAACTTGACGATATGTTCCGCGAGTTAGAAGAACATCTGCGATTGGGAACTAACGGCGGTAATATTCAAATTACCATGACCGTGTTTCGTCCCAAGCAACCAAAGGAACGTTGGGGAACTCGAATTTGGAATTCGCAGTTGATTCGTTACGCAGCTTACGAACAACCTGATGGCAGTGTTTTAGGCGATCGCGCTAATTTCGATTTGACGAAAGCAATTATGAAGTTGGGTTGGCAACCACCCGAACCGCGCACGCCCTACGATATTCTACCATTAGTAATCGAAGCACCAGGAATGGAGCCGAAATTGTATGAATGGAACAAAGAAGAAGTTTTAGAAGTTGAAATTGAGCATCCCTCAATTCCGGAGTTTAAATCCTTGGGCTTTCGCTGGTACGTCCTGCCTGCCATTAGTAACTTCCGTATGGATATTGGCGGCGTGACTTATGGATGTATCCCTTTTAACGGCTGGTATATGGGTACGGAGATTGCGCGGGATTTCTTAGAGGATTGGCGCTACGACAAGATGGAAGAAATCGCCAAGCTGCTAAAATTAGATACTAGCAGCGAGCAAACATTGTGGCGCGATCGCGTTGCCTTAGAACTTAACACCGCCATTTTATACTCGTTCCAAAAAGCCAAGGTGACAATGGTAGATCACCAATCGGCATCGCGTCAATTCCTAGCCCACGACTTGCGAGAAAAGAAAGCAGGTCGGGAATGTCCAGCGGATTATGGCTGGGTAATGCCACCTGCGGGCGGAAGCGCCTGTCCGGTTTGGCATCATCAAATGCGCGACTTTTACTTAGACCCAGCTTATCACCATGCTGCCGACCGCTGGGCAGTTGAAGACGGGATCGATTTAGAGAAATTTATCCGTGCTACCGACGAAGACGACAACAAGCAAGACAGAATTCTCATTCTCTATGCTTCGGAAACTGGTACTAGTGAAGGCTTTGCGCGGAAAGCTGCCCGTCAATTGGGGCGTTATCGTCCCAAAGTCATGGCGCTGGATGAGTATAATTTTGATACGTTAGCAGCCGAGAAACTACTGCTTATTGTCACATCCACCTTTGGCAATGGCGAAATGCCCGGAAACGGCAAAAAATTCTTGACTTGGTTGAAAAAGCAGCCTGCGGGTTCCCTTAACGGGTTGAATTATTCCGTACTTGGAATTGGCAGCACCGTTTACGAACACTTTTGCGCGGCTGGGATTGCTGTAGATAAAGCGTTGGCGAAAGCGGGAGCTAACTGTATTGTACCGCTGCATAAAGGCGACGAAATTAAAGGACAAGCTGACACCTTCAAGCAGTGGTCGGGACTTGTTTCCCGCGTGCTAGGTGAAGACCCCAGTGCTGGCGATGCGACGGAAGCAACCGTCAAACTAAATGTTACATACTTGAGTGAAGCGGAAGTAGCCAATTTACCACCTGTAGAAGTAAGTGGGGACCGAGGTATCGAAGTCCCTGTAACAGCAAATTGGGAACTTCTCAAAGAAGTTGTTCCCGGTAGCCGTTCGACTCGCTATATTACCTTTGACATTGATAATACCGATCTACATTACGAGACGGGGGACCATTTGGCGGTGTATCCCTGCAACCCGCCGGAATTAGTGCAACGTTTGTGCGATCGCATAAACGTTGCACCTAATACTTACTTTACCGCTCGTTATGTTACAGGCAATGGTGTTGAAACCGAAGATAAACCACCCGTTGCCGTCCCCACAACTATAAATCGGCTACTCTCCGAAGAACTTGATTTGGCTTTGCGCGAACCGTTCAATGATTTGCTAGTTTATCTGCATTCGGTTGCCCAAAATCCCCAGGACAAAAATCGTTTGGAAACATGGTTAGAAATTCAGAAGCAAGGAGACGACCATCACGACAGTATCGTGTTGAGGAAAACCATCACCGACAACTTTATGAGTGTTGTCGATTTATTCAATGAGTTCCCCTCGGCACAAATTACACTCGAAGCCTTACTCGAACTATTACCAAAGCAAAAACCACGGCTATACTCGATTTCCTCCTGTCCTCTGCTTCATCCGAAACAAATTCAAATTACTGTTGGAGTGCTGCAAATTAAGACTGATGCAGGCAAAACCCGTCAAGGACTTACCTCTAACTACCTTGCGGGATTGGAACCAGGTACGAAAGTTCGCCTCCACGTCCACACCTCGGACTTCCGTCCTCCTAGTGACCCCGATGCAGTAATGCTGATGGTAGGACCGGGAACAGGTGTTTCTCCCTTAATTGCTTTCCTGCAACACCGAGAAGCTTTATTGCAGCAGGGGCAACCTTTAAATGATGGCTGCCTATATTTTGGCTGTCGCAACCACGATGATTTTCTTTATCAAGACCAATTGCGGACATGGCTAGATCGAGGTGTTCTTTCGAGTTTAGAGGTAGCATTCTCCCGTTTGGGCGAACAAAAAATGTACGTGCAAAATTTGATGCAGCAAAAGCCAAAAGAGGTATGGAAACTACTGAGTCATCCCAAATGTTACTACTACGTTTGTGGCGATGCCAAAATGGCGGATGATGTATTTGATGTGATGCTATCTATTGCCAAAACCGAAGGAGGACTATCGCACCCCGAAGCTATGCAGTTCTTCGACAAAATGAAGCAAGAAAAGCGCTTTACTAGCGATGTTTGGGGAGTACAGTTGCACTTTAAACAAGCTATTAAACAGGTGCAAAAAGACAACTACTCGAAAGCTGAAAAATGGCTCGACCGCGTGCAGCAATCGGCTAAGGATATAGCAGTTAAAGACATGCAACCAGTTCTTGCTTAATTTGGGTAAACTACCCACAACAAGCGCTTTCGGTAGAGGTGTAGGGGCACAGCATTACTGTGCCCCTAACAGCTTGAAAGGTTATAAGTGTAAAATTGCTTTGGTAAGTTCGTTAAGAGCGATCTGACATTGACTATTAGTCCTTAATCTGTGAAAATACTACTTTGAGTAAATCATATTTTGTAAATGGCTTACTTAAATATCCCGAAGATTTCACTATTTTTGCTCGTGCTTTATCGATAAATCCAGTTCTTCCTGTCACCATCACTACTGGAGTGTTACGAAAATTTGGGTGTCTGCGGAGTAAAGAGCAGAGTTCGTAGCCATCCAAGTTAGGCATGGAAATATCAAGTAGAATTATATCGGGTTTCGTGTGAAGGATTTGCATTAAAGCTTTAAGTGGGTCATCAATACTGATTACAGTAAATAATTCTTCGTCTAAAAAGCTCTTTATTGCTCTTAAAATGGTAGGGCTATCATCAACACACAGTATTTTATAAAGTTTTTGTTCTGATTTGTTTTCATTCTTGTTATCCTCGATAGTACTGCCTTCAACATCTTGACTAATGACGTTGGTATCATTAACTGAATCAGGTATAAATTGTCGTTGCATTACTAACTCTTGCTGACCTGATGCAAACAGGCTAACCCGATCGGGATTAGCTGGCTGCATGTCATTAGTTATGTTAGTTAAATTTATGGAGCGTAATTGACAACGCCGAGCTAATAAGGAAATATCGAGATGGCAGAATTTAGGTAGATAATCCGGTAAGCTTTCAGTCATAAATTCAGAGATTCCATCTCTGAGCTTGAGAAAAGAATCTAGTACTGCTACTGCCATCTCTTCTATTAGTTTCCCAGCTTGGGATGGATTTAAGTATTGTTGCTCAACTAGCCAGCATATTGCTAAATAATCTGGTCTGTCTACTATTTCGTCATTCGGACTATCAAATACAGCTTGAAATTGACTAAGAAGTTGATTAGTTAACTCATGAAATAGAGGGCTTATTTGCTGCAATTTATTATAAAAAATATCCCACATGCTATTTGATTGGTAAGCATATATTAACTTTCCTTCCTCAAAATAAAGTGTCCATGACTGCGAATTACTTAATATTTGCAGACACCCTTTAATATAGTGTTGAGAAACTTTTTCTAACAGTAATATATGCTCTTTTTGCTGCAAAAATTTATGTCTGCCAAGATTAACTGTGTTCATGTCTCTTTAAGAAAAAACTATTCCGTACAACTAAAACCGACTAGTACAAAAAAACTAGACAAATAACAATATTAAGTATATGCCGATGACAATTCAACCTTCTTATACAGAGGTCGAGTGTTGGTGCTTATACAAACTACGTGCAATTTAGCCGAATCTAACGCCCTTACCAACTAAGCTCAGAAATCTATAAGTACTGGTTTCTGAGTTGGATAATCAAAAAAAATAGATGCGATCGCTAGAAGTCAAGAACAGGTATCACAAAAATCATTAGTTAATTTAAACGTTACCATAAGAAGTTTCAAAAAAAAATAAAAATTTCCATGTTTTATTCAATACATATTAAATTTACGATGGCAAGTATTAATTGTAATAAATTTCAGTCATAATCAGACTTTTAACCGGCAAAATACTGACGTTTTATAGCGTAAAAATGTCATAAACTTTACAGTGTAATGAACATAGCAACGATCGCTAATAAAAGGTAAATTGTCTAATTAAGCACTTTAAACTGAATAATGATGACTCAGTACGGTTGATTGCTCGACTAAAAGTCACATTTAATCAAACTAATACACTTAGTCGAGCGCTCGGCAATTACCAAGTAGTCGTTTTTTGTCTAAAACTATCTCAAATCGCTGTGTCTGGATTCCCAACAACTTTAAATACGCACCTGATGGGATCTAACTCATCGAGCGATCGCAATACTCCAAAATCCAGTCTCTTTAGTTTGATATGGTTGACTGCTTGCGCTACCTTATCGTACCTAACCTCATCACCTATTAATAACTAAAGCTTATTACATTCATCAGGATTATAAAACTGAGAGTTAAGTAACTTTTTGTAAATCAAGTTATAGTGATTACAACAGGTGGTAAAAACCCCCTGATACATAAATAAATCAAACGCACTTATAAAACCATGACCGCAACCTTACAAAGACGCGAAAGCGCGAATGTATGGGAACGCTTCTGTAACTGGATTGCCAGCACAGATAACCGCCTATACATCGGTTGGTTCGGAG
>CAXTCQ010000236.1:0-12988 GCA_964242965.1 uncultured Calothrix sp.
TGCGTTATTGTTGGTTGGTGAACCCGCCCTTACATATCTATGTTTGTCTATACCTGCCCCTACTCTCTACTTCCTACTCCCTACTCCCTACTCTTGCGGATTTAAGTAATAATTTTTGGAAATACATAAATATGCTATTACTGTACGCTAATAGCCTGTGTTAGATTGGGCATACTGACTATAATTTTTTCCCTTTGGCGCAGCTGTCATTATGGTGAATACTAAAAGTGGACTTGTTTTGGGTGCTACGGCTGTGACGCTGGCTACAATCGCCGTTACAAGCCTGGGCATTCATTCTCAAGGACAAGCACTATTTAAAGAAAGTCCTAAAGAATTAGTAGACGAAGTTTGGCAAATTATTCAACGCCAATACGTAGACGCCACTTTCAACCAAGTTGATTGGCAGGCTGTTCGTCGTGAATATTTAAGTAAGTCCTACGCTAATAAGAAGGAAGCTTACAAGTCTATCCGCGAAATGCTCAAAAAGCTGGATGACCCCTACACCCGCTTCATGGACCCGGAAGAATTTAAGAGCTTACAGGTCGATACTTCCGGGGAACTTAAGGGTATTGGTATCCAAATTGGTCTTGATGAGAAAACCAAGAAGCTAACTGTCATTGCCCCTATTGAAGATACACCAGCATTTAAGGCTGGTGTTTTGGCAAAAGACATCATCACCAAAATTAACGGCAAAAGTACCGAGGGAATGGATACGAACCAAGCTGTATCTCTGATCCGAGGTGAGGAAGGAACTAAGGTAAACCTGACAATTTTACGAAACGGTCAGCAGAAGAATTTTTCCATTGCCCGTGCCAAAATCGAAATTCATCCAGTTAAGTACTCAGAGCAAAAGACTCCATTAGGTAATGTAGGCTACATTCGCCTTAACCAGTTTAGTGCGAATGCTGGTAAGGAAATGCAATCTGCCATCAAGGATTTGGAGAAAAAGCGGGTTCCCGGATACATTCTGGATTTACGTGGAAACCCTGGTGGGTTGCTATTCTCTAGTGTCGAAATTGCCCGAATGTGGCTTAATAACGGCACAATTGTCTCGACTAAAGACCGACAAGGCGAACAAGAACGTGAAGTTGCAGCAGGTAAAGCTTTAACTAATAAGCCACTTGTTATTTTAGTCAACAAAGGTTCCGCAAGTGCCAGCGAAATCCTTTCGGGTGCAATGCAAGATAACAAACGTGCAGTTTTGGTAGGTTCGCAAACCTTTGGTAAAGGGTTAGTGCAGTCGGTGCGACCGCTTGATGATGGGTCGGGTGTTGCAGTTACGATTGCTAAATACTTTACTCCTGACGGTCGGGACATTAACAAGCACGGTATCGACCCCGATGTGAAAGTTGAATTGACCGAAAAGCAAGAACAGGATTTATGGCTGCGCGATCGCGATAAGCTTGGTACTCTCCAAGACCCGCAATTTGCGAAAGCGGTGGAAGTACTAGGGAAACAAATCGCCGCGAAAGCACAAAAGTAAGTTAGGAGTTAGGAGTTAGGAGTTAAAAGTTAGGAGTTAGGAGTTGGGAGTTGGGAGTTAGAAGGCGCGAATATAACTTTTTGTTTCTACCTCTTGACTTCTGTATTCAATTCTTCACTCTTCACTTTTAACTCCTAACTATTCACTGCTACTCCTAACTATTTAAATTGGTTGGCATTTTCCGGCGCGAATCAAACCGACTCGACGTGCTAGAGCATCTTCTCTAGAATCAAAAGGTCCCCATTTTTCCATAATTTCTGGGTTATCATCTTCGGCTTTCTCGCTAGTAACGATTTCGCAATTACCCGTAGGGCGCTTGACAATATATAATTTTTGTGTATCACTCATAATCAAGCTTGAACAGCTATTTCAAATAAAAGCAATTTTACGGCTTTTGGTGTTTTGAATGGGGCTATTAATTAGAGACATCTACAGGGAGGTTATCTATGCAACGAGTTCTCGAACCCGAAGTAATGGATACTTTAGCAGAAGCTGTTGACTACGATGCAATGGATTTCACAGAAGTTAATACAGCATTTGCTTTGCAAGCTGTTGAGTTAGGTTCTCCATTTGCATCTGTTGTCCTTGATGCTGGTACTGGTACTGCACGCATCCCGATTATTATTTGTCAGATGCGATCGCAGTGGCAAGTTACGGGTATCGATTTAGCGGAAAATATGCTGCAACTTGGTAAAAAAAATATCAAAGAAGCTGGGTTAGAAAAACAGATTAAGTTAGAAATAGTTGATTCTAAGCAGCTTCCTTATGCGGATAGGTATTTTGATATGGTGATGTCAAATAGTTTAGTTCACCATTTACCCGACCCGTTACCATTCTTTTTAGAACTCAAACGAGTTCTGAAACCTAATGGTGCTATTTTTGTCCGCGATTTAATTCGACCTGTTGATGAAGCAACTATGAATGAAATAGTTGATAGGATTGGCATAGAATACGACGAACATCAAAAAATGTTATTTCGAGATTCGCTACATGCTGCTTTCACGCTGGATGAAGTGGAGGTATTAATTGAAAAATCTGGATTGGAAGGTATTAAAGTTTATCAATCTTCCGATTTACATTGGACTGCGGAAAGAAAATATTTGTAAGCATAAGCCCTACGCTTGTCTATTTGTGGGTTAGGCTTTAATATTTACTCGGTAAATAGCTCAAAAAGCTTTATTTAACTGATGGATTTAGCTCGTGTTGACCTAAATTTACTTGTGGTTTTCGATGCGCTGATGGCACGGCATGTGACGCGAGCAGGGGAAAGGATTGGGCTGAGTCAGCCTGCAATGAGTGCTGCTTTGAATCGATTGCGGTATTTGCTCAAAGATGAGTTATTTATTCGACGCTCAGACGGGATGCAACCAACTCGCAAAGCTCAAGAACTTGCTATTCCTTTAGGGCAAGCATTATTGCAAATTCAGACAGCACTAGAACCTCAAAACTTCGTACCTGAAACTGAAGTTCGCACGTTTAAGCTTGCAACTAATGATTTTGCCGCATCGATTTTGTTACCCAGTTTGGGTTCTCGAATTGGTGAGTTGGCTCCTAATATTGATTTGCGGGTAATTGCTGCTGACGATTCATTGGCAATACAGCTTCTAGATGAGGATGCAGTAGAGAAGAGCGATCGCACCTTTTGAGCAACACGAGCCGCAATTTGAGCGTCAGCATTTACTAGACCCAGCAGGGTTTTTGTGTGTGATGCGAAAGGGACATCCACTTGCGGGGAAAGCTTTGACGTTAGAAGTATTTGCGGCTACTCCTCACTTGTTGATTTCCCGTAAGGGAGAGGCATCAGGATTTGTAGATAATATATTAGCAGAGGTAGGTTTACAGCGTCGAGTCGCCTTTACAGTTCCTAGTTTTCTCTTAGCACCAATTGTGCTATTGCAAACAGACTATATAGCTGTTTTACCTAGACGTTTGGTGGATATGTTTCAAGAAATGACCGACTTAGTAGCCTACGAACCACCATTTCCTCAACGAAAATTTCCATTGGCGATGTTGTGGCATCAACGATTAAGCAAAGACCCAGGACTTGTTTGGTTGAGAAATACCTTAGCAGAAGTTGCGGCAACGATTGAAGTTCCAAGAGGAAGAAAAGCATTTTAGTTGGTAGTATCTTTGAAGAATTTCAGAAGTTGCTCAACTAGTTCTTCAGGTTGTTCTTCAGCAACCCAATGTTTACAGTTTTTGATTAAACTGCTTTGAACATTTTTTGCAACTTGTTGCATTTCTGTAAAAACTAAACTACCTAGCCCTAGTGCAGGCGCGTGCTGTTTACGGTAGCAACACGATGATTAAAGAATGTATTTGTAGCGTTCATAGTGTTTGTAATAAACTATTTTTGATGAAACTATTTACAGATTGTCGTAGGGGCACAGCACTGCTGTGCCCCTACGGTATGGTCTGCTCACGCGAAAACTGCTGTAAACTTCAAAAGATGTTGAATCAAAACTTCGGGTTGTTCTTCCGCCGCAATTAGCAATTACTACACCTTGAACATTGGTTGCTGCTTGTTGCATGTATTCTTCCACCGATGTTCCATAAACCGAATCTGCACCAATTGCTAATACAGGCATCTGAAGTTTTATTTTTGCATATTCTCGACCGCGTTCTCTGTCTTCAAAAAAAGTACGATAATATTCAAACCCGGCTTTCATTGCGCCTGGTTGGGAATAAGTGCGAATATATTCTTCTATATCCGCGTCGGTAATTGCCCCTGGATTGCGTGAATAATGCTGGTAAAGCCAACCAAGATAAATCTTTTCTCGCCCAGCCACGAGCGCTTCTGGTAAATCTGGAACTAAATGAAACGCTCGATGCCATGCTCCACCACCGGGAACTAAGGAAATTTCACCATCTTCCTTCAAACCTGCGGGAGCGCATTCAATAACCACCAATTTCTTTACAAGTTCGGGATGCTCTGCGGTAAGAACATAGGCAGTCGAACCGCCATAATCATGTCCAACTAGATAGATGTGTTGATAATTGAGCGATAAACCTCCGGTTCGCTTGTGCGATCGCACTAGTTGATAAATATCTTCGGCAATTGTACGTTTGTCGTATCCTGTTTCTGGACGTTCGGAATCTCCCAAGCCGCGCAAATCTGGGGCAATGACTGTAAAGTGTTTGGCTAGTTCGGGAATGATTTTACGCCAAGTGTGGTGAGTTTCGGGATAACCATGTAGTAGAACCAATGGTTCGCCTTGCCCTGCGGTAACATAGTGCAATCGAATGCCGTTGACGGTAGTATCGTGGTGGGTAAAGGTTGACATGACGTGATGCTCCTGTTTGACAAGCAAAAATAAGTTAGGTTATATCTTGTACCTTTTTAATTAAAAGTTATAAATATTACTACGTTCACTTAAATTGTTCAACTTGCTTTATGTCCCGACAGGGATTGTAAATCCCTGTCTAATAGCAAAAATCCATTCAAATGGATTAATAATTACAAGTGACAAGTAATATACTTAACTCTTTAAATTAGGTATATTTATTGTTTACTCGTAGAGGTGCATTCTGATGAGTTAGGCTTCTTATGCAGTTGGACGCGCTAAAATTTCGTTGACAGGTTTACAGTTGAATTACGACTTTACCAAAGTGTGCGCCACTTGGAATGTACTCATAGGCTGCGGTGGCTTTTGTGAAAGGAAAAACGCGGTCAATTACAGGTTTAAGTTGTGCTTGAGAAATTGCGCGGTTCATTGCCTCAAACATGTCTCGACTACCTACATAAATTCCTTGCAATGTTACACTTTTTTGCATCACGGGCGATGGATTAATCTCACCACCGAAGCCTGACAAAACTCCAATTAAATTTACCTGTCCGCCATAACGCACGGCTTGAATCGATTTTGTTAACGTTCCCGCACCGCCAACTTCAACAACTTGGTCTACACCGATTCCATTAGTGAGAGCAAGCACTTGTTCTTCCCAATTTGGTGTTTTCTTATAGTTAATAATTTCATCGGCTCCCAGTGCTTTTGCCTGTTGCAATTTCTCATCACTGCTCGATGTGACAATAACTCTGGCTCCATGCATTTTGGCAAACTGTAAGGCAAAATTGATACACCGCCAGTTCCCAAAACCAGTATGCTTTCACCTGCGGTAAGATTCCCTTTCGTAACTAACCCATGCCAAGCTGTTACTGCCGCACATGGTAAGGTTGCGCCTTCTTCGTAGGAAATATTATCGGGTAAAATAACTACGCCATCTTGATTTAAGACAACATACTCAGCAAGCATTCCATCAATTTCACCACCCATTGCAGATTGCATAATGGGTTGCGTAATATTACCTGCCAACCAAGTTTGAAAAAATATCCCAGCAACGCGATCGCCAACTTTTACCCGCGTTACACCTTCACCAATTGCGATCGCATCCCCCGCACCATCTGACATCGGTACAACTGGAAATTTCACGCTCTTGTTCTGTCCTCGAGCAATAATTAAGTCGCGGTAGTTGAGAGAAGTAGCACGGACTCGAACTACAATTTGATCGTAGCCCGGTTTGGGTTCTGGACGCTCAACTAACGTTAACGAATCGAATCCTGGTTTGTTTTGCAGTTCGTATGCTTTCATAATCATCACAAGAAAGTTTTGCGAGCTAGAAATTTAATAAGCGTGAGCAACATCAAAATAAATGACGCGAACATCAGCCGATTCAATTTGGTAATTAGAGCCATTTCGTTCTATCACGGCTTGATTTTCACCCACCAACGAAAGACGGTCATTGAAATAAATCCAGTGTTTGAAGTTAAAGCGAAGCGAGTCTTTACCAAATTCCACTGCTTCTACGTTCGATGCGATGTTGTAGCGATTCTTCTTCAAGCTGTTAACGAAACCATTGTAAAACTCGTGGGTTTCCGGTGCATCTAAACCATTCAATACCAACTTTTGTTCCTCAAAATTAAAGGTAAGTTTGACATCATTCGCAAATACACCACTCTCACGCATTAGTTTTAGCTGCTCATCCCCTGTTTTTGCCTGGATGATAATATTATTCCAGGCATCCACCAAATTTTGAGCATTCATGTACAACAAAGCTTGGTCGGGTGTGGTAATAGCTGCGTAGCGTTCAGCTGCGTGGATGGCTGGTGGAACTGCTGTCAAGTTGGCAGCATTAGCAGGCTTCGGCGTTGCCAATGTTAAAACAATGACAAATAAAACAAGAATTTTGCGAATTGAAATAATTTTGAGCGATTTTAAAATCATCGTAATCTCCAAATTGGATAAATTGTCAATGGGTTTTGATGAGTAATATCTAAACGAGTAAAGCAATTGCTTTTTAATCTCAAGATATGTTGAATAAATTATTTACGCAATCGATAATTTATATAATCAAAATTTACAGCGTGCATAATGTAAACAACTAAATTCATGGATTGTTCTATAAAGCCACCTTGAAGCGAAGCCTAACCTAACTTCAATATTGGGTTCCACTACGGAAAGAAAAGATTTATAGTAGAGAGTTTCCGTGTAATCACGAATTGTTCAGCCTAGTGATAGAAAATGTTACTGCTTGGGAACACTAGATATTGAAGGTTACATTGAATGCCTATTATTAGTTCCAAGTATGAGTATGCCTTTTAATACCAAGCTTGCTCCAATTGAAGTTTTTGAGGATGATAAACATTTTCTCATCCGCATCCATGCCGGAAACCGCGATCGCGCAAAGAAAATTATTGGACGACAATGGGACGGCGATCGCAAAGCATGGGTTTACCCAAAGGATTTACCAACCTACGAAGCGCTCGTCAAAGAGTTTAGGACGGATGCCGATAGCTTTGACATCCGACGACCAAAAACTGAACGTCCTCCTGACAGCAAACCGCCTGCTAGAGAAGTAGATGATGACGAGTCCGAGGATCAGCTTTCTGAAGAAATACCTTCTTCGAGCAATATTGGCGAAAGCCAAGGCAATATCAATAACGAACTTGAACAAATTCGAGTGATGCTTGAGTCACTTAGAGATGTCACTGCAAACCAAAGCCACAGACTCGAAGAAATGCGTGGAGTCCAGCAAGAAGCTACTATGGCACTTGCTAAACTTAAGCTTCCTACTCAACAAACGGTCAAAACCGAGAAAGTTGAGACTCTGCCCGAACTTCTTAATTTGAGTAAACAAAAAGAGGTTGAATTGCTTGAAAAAGCTCTTATTGATGTTGCCTGCTTTGCGGTTAAAGCTGAAGAACAGAAATCCACTGTTTCTTACAAGAAATCTTTTCGTAATTGGGTGACTAATTACCGTCCACTTAGTAATCCAACGGATTTTGTCATTGAGACTCACGAATTTCTAAGAAAGCAGCTTGCAAAAATTGTTGAAGACGATGCTTGCACAGACTTTCATTACCTTGTTCAAAAAGCAAAGGATGAAAACCTAATTTTCAAAGGGCATGACCCAACCATTAAGGCTATACCAATCCTCTTCACCTTAAATACGATCCGAAATCGTTTCGCACATTCTCCTATTGATGATATTCAATGGCAAGGAGAAAAGTGGAGTCGATCGATCCTTTACCTGACGAACCTTGCTTTGGTATGGTCAAAAGTCGTGATAGAAGCAGAGGATTGTCATGAATAAATATCCTCCTATCTGGGAATGTTATCGACTACCTGGAATCTCAAATCCAGACGAATGGAGAGTATTGCTAGAGTATTGCCTTGAAAAGGCTGGTTGTCCGTACTGCTATGACATTCGTAATACTTCTTTACGAATTTGGAATCCCACTGAACCAGAAATCAAGGTTCCAAGTTCAGATTATATCTGTCGCAATGGTTACGAAATTCAAAGGGTAGCTTTTGGAGGAGCAGAAAAAGAGACTTTAGTTGGCATCTTTTTCACCCGTTTAGTCTTCGAGCCTGGATCAAAATTTCCGACCTTCTTCTCTACTGACGAACTTTTTTCTAAGGGCAAGTATCCCGAAATACTGCGCCATCAGCCGATGATTGCTGGCATCGATAGGCTGGTCAGTTTCTTCAATAATTCCCTCGTGTCTAGGCAGCTTAATCGTCACAGCGACCATATAATAGCAGATTGCGCCCGAAAAGTTTGCTATAGCTTTGGCTCTAGCTCTTACTCTCTAACTCAAATTGTACAAAATCCGGGGTTGTCGAAGAACCTGCTAAACGCAGTGAGATCCGGTAAAGCTGCTGTACCCGCTTTCATAAAGCTTGGAGTTCTTTCAGGTACTGTCCACGAACGCGGTAAAGCGATTGTTGTAGCTAAGGAGGTAGTGCGCGTCCTCCATGATTGGAACTGTAATGCTTTCCTTGAAGACCTCGGAAGCGGCGATGGAATTGAAGCTTTCTTAGCTGACTCTTCACGAGGACAACCTGTCATTTTAGTTCCCCTTGATGGTAAAAAGGGAGATCGTCCTCCTGATTCAGCTATTAATTGGTTAAAGTATCTTGATTCACAGAAAGCAGCCTTTCAACTTTGCTCAGTTGCATCCAATCCCCTATATTCAAGACATGGACTCGCTATTGCCATCCTTGCAAAAGCAAACGGGAGCATTTTTATCGCAGAACCTGAAGATTTTCCAAACTTTCGCCGTAGCTGGTTTGTCGGGCTTGACCTTGGCAAAGGTGGATACAACAAGGGAAAAATTTTAGCGATCGCGCTAACCAGCCCGGAAGGTAGTTTACAGGCTTATTGGCGAGCGAGAAAGGACGAGGATGAAACCCTTTCCCTAGAAGTGCTTCGTGAGGGTTTATCGTGGATTGCCTCTAAAGCTGAATCGCTCGAAGCAGACCGTCATTTCTACCTTATTCGTGACGGACGTAGACCACACAATGAGTCTTTAGACTCTTATCGTGAAGCTTTATTAAACCACGATTTCACTCTCATCGAATACTCAAAATCTGGCTCTCCTTTGATTCATTGCACTTCCTTTGAACCTGAACCGGGCACAACAATTTTGCTTGAGGAATCAGACTTTACTGCCCTATATCCCTGTACTTCCCCACAGCACGGCGTACTAACAACACCAGTAAAATTTCGTACACCAATCAATCCCAATAAGCATAGTTCATCAGATATAGCTTTACTGCTCACTACCCTTTGTCACTCTGCCACTCTTTCCTACCAACCCAGTCGCCTCCCGGCTCCACTCCAATGGGCAAACGGTCTTGCTCGTCTTTCTTATACGGATCTACAGTTCTCAGGTTGGTCTCATAAACCCTCAAAGCTTCTTAATCTTGCAGTATCATAGCTGTGTGGAGTGGTTTGAGTGTGTTCTGGGAATGGCACTTGTAAAGCTGTAATCCTGATGTAGAACCGTTCCCAGACTCTGCCTGGGAATTCCTTGCGCTCTTGCTCTGCCTCTTATATATTTAACTTAAGGTGGAGCAAGCGCCCGGAGGCTGGGAAG
This sequence comes from uncultured Calothrix sp., assembly GCA_964242965.1. Classification (GTDB taxonomy): domain Bacteria; phylum Cyanobacteriota; class Cyanobacteriia; order Cyanobacteriales; family Nostocaceae; genus JANNFJ01. Next base: position 9,864 of record CAXTCQ010000236.1, read on the forward strand.
CAGTCAGGGCAAAGGCTAGTATTTCCGCCTACAACAAGTATAAACTTTATAATACGCTCTAATAGGTGCAAGATGTAAGCATCTAATCGAATGACAGAAACACTTTTTACTAGTTTACTAAAAACTTTGGTCTATAAGGGTTGTAAAACGTCGTTCGAGTCGTGAAATGTAGGATTGACCAACTTCGAGGCGTTCCGCGAGGACTTCTTGAGACATTCCTGTCATTTCTCTGATTGCCTTGAGAATGTGAAGCTCGTTCTTTATCTCTTGAGCACGTTCTGTTATACGCTTTTGAGCTTCTTGTGAAAATTGCTTCCTTAGTTTAGAGCAATCGGCGCTGTCCATAAAAAAATATTATTCAGGTAAAAATAAAAATCACACTTTAAATAATCAGCTATAGGGTAGTGTCGCAAGGCAACACGCTGCCCGTTGGCGTAGCCAGCGCGCAGCGCTTACGGGGAACGCTTCGCTCAGGACTGAGCATGACAAATTAGGTTTTTTGCCGAATTTATAAACTCCCTCTAAGATTGATACCAATAGGCAATCCAGATGCCCTTGCTACCACAATTAGGTTCTGGATTGCCAAATTCAAAATTACTTGCTTCTACCATTCCCACCATTGGCAAGAAGAAGGGCGCAGATTTTTTCTGGCACTTCTTGGAGATGGTCTAATTCCCAATGGAACGAACCGACACCGAGAGTTTGCGATCGCAATTCCACGATAAAGTTCTGCATCTCGGCTTGGGGTAGGTACGCAATAACACAATCCCAACTATTCCAATCGTGAATTGGTTCGTATCCTAAAATCTGTCCGCGCCTACCACTCAATAATTGTAAAACTTTAGCTGTAAATTCGCTCGGTGTTGAAACTTGCACTCTAAGTATCGGTTCTAACAGCGTTGGCTGGCATTGCGGCAGTCCGGTTTGCATTGCCAATCGGGCAGCTTGTTTGAAGGATTGTTCGGAACTATCGACGTTGTGATAGGAACCATTTGTCAGCGTCACCGCTACATCTACGACAGGGAAACCCAAGGGACCGTGAGTGAGAAACTCGCGCACACCCATTTCCACACCAGGAATATATTGCTTGGGTACAACACCACCAACTATAGTTTCTTTAAAGTTGAAACCTGCACCGCGTGGTAACGGTTGAATATCTAAGAATACATCACCAAATTGCCCGTGTCCGCCGCTTTGATGCTTGTAGCGTCCGTGTACCGATGAAGTTGGTTTGCAAATGGTTTCTTTGTAGGGTACTTGCGGTAAATGGGTAGACATCGGCAGATTGTATTTGCGTCGCAGTCTGTCCAATGCAACCTGCAAATGAATCTCACCTTGTCCCCAGAGAATCACCTCGTGAGTATCTCCATGCTGTTCCCACATTAATGATGGGTCTTCTTCGAGCAGTTTTGCTAGAGCGCTGCTCAATTTCACTTCATCGTTGCGCTTTTCGGGAGTTATTGCCAACGCATACACGGGTTCAATTGCAACGGCCTTGGGTAGTTCGATGCGCGATTGGTCGGTTGTGAGAGTATCTCCAGTTTTCACACCTTCCAATCGGCTGAGTGCGACTATCTCACCTGCCCAAGCTTCATTGATGGAATGCTGCTGTTGTCCGCAAAGACGGTAAATTCCCCCCGCACGCACCCCATTGAGAACAATTCCTTCAGTCAGTTTGCCTTGCCAAACTCGCACTAACGAGAGTTTGCCACCTTGGGGAGTATAAAAGGTTTTGAGTACTTGCGCCAACGGGGTATTCTCATTTGCGACGATACCGCGTTTTCCTTTTGTTATTTCAGGTTCGGGTGCTTCGCGTAAAAGCGCTTCGAGTAAAGGTCTGACACCAAAATCCTGTTCGGCAACTCCGAAGAAAACAGGTACAACTAAATCTGCACCTAGTTCTAGCTTTAAGTCTTTGAGAATTTCCTCTTGGGTCGGTTCAATATCTTCTAAAAGTTCTTCGAGTAAATGGTCGTCAAAATTAGCTAACGCTTCGAGCATTTGGGCCCGTGCGATATGTTCTTCTTCTTGAAGATGTTCGGGAAATGGAATTGGGTCAGCAGGTGCGCCAAAATGATATTGATAGGCTTGTTCGCTTACCAAGTCGATGAAACCCGTCAATTCTTCACCGCGCAGAATGGGGTACTGATGCGCTACTAGAGGACGGCTGGAAACAGCTTTGAGAGCATTTAAAGTATCCAAAACATGGATATTTGCCCTGTCCATCTTGTTGACGAAAACGATATGGGGAATTTCCCTATCGTCGAGGAATTTAAATAAAGGTGCAATTTGCACGCGGTTATTAATGGGTTCGCAAACTACAATCGCTGCATCCACACCTATGAGAGCATTGTAAGTCTCTTGGGCAAACTCGATGCTACCGGGACAGTCGATGAAAGTAAACCGCACATCATTATATTCGGTGCTAGCGGCAGTTACTTCAACCGTCATATTTCGTTCTCGCGCTACTGCGTTACTGTCTCCGACGGTGTTACCGTCCTTAACATTACCTTTGCGCGAAATTGCCCCAGTGACAAACAGCAGACTTTCTAGTAAAGTGGTTTTTCCACTTAAGTAGGGACCGACAATTGCGACATTCCGCGAACCCGTTTGTACTTTTCGGTTCATGAAACCTCCCTTACGGACAGCAACACTTTGCTGCCTAATATTAAATTTATGAAGAGATTCAAAAACGGTTAATTGAGAAATTCTCCCGTCTTTAATTTAGACTGTACTCCCTTTAGTTCAATACAGATGAAAATCATATTGTGTTGTAATATTTACTTCAAGAACTTTTAACTGTTGCAAAGAATAATAGATAAACTTAAAGTTTTATAAAAATAATGGTTCCTAACTTATTAATTTCGGTCGTTTGTAACAAATTAACTTCGGGATAACGCGAGTAAAAAGCTATGCGAGCATATTTAAAGAAAGAAGGGAAAGGGGTAAGGGTTCAAGGGAAAGGGAAAAGAGCGTTGCTGTCGTTGATTGTACGGGCAATAACTCTAGTTTGGCGTGCTTTCAACAAGCATCGCCGACTTAGGCTCACAAGCTTAGTATTAATTGCCGCAATTATTCTCTCTTCCTCCACTCCCTCCACCTCCTCCACTCTCCCCACTTCCCCC
>CAXTCQ010000237.1:0-12913 GCA_964242965.1 uncultured Calothrix sp.
CCTTCCCCCTTCCCCCTCGGCTATGATGCCACCATGAGCGTGAATGAGACTACACACCCTGACAACTTCACCTGGAACAAACAGGTATATTACCGCTTAAAGCTTGCCCTAAGTCTAAGCTTGCGGCGACAAATCTTTTTAGCGGTGTGTGACGATTTGAACTTACGAAATCAAATTGCAGCGCGGTTGCATTCGACACTAGCTTACCCAGTTGGGCAAGTGCTATATCAGCCTGCTAATTCTCACGAAATCAGCACACCAGCCTATCCGCGATTAGTCACGCTGCGGTTGAATTTGAGCGACCCGAACCCTATCGCCCAAATCAATCAATGGTTAGTGAACTATCCCCCACCAGTTGTAGGCGGAACCAAGGACAGTCCAGGTAGACCATTGCCGATTCCAGCGTTTCAAATTGTCGGTGTCGAACAGTTGACACGACAACCTGTAGCGACGCAACGGTTATTTTTGCACTATTTGCGACTTACCGAGCAGCATATATCAACGCAAGAGTCAAGTCGATTTATCGAATCGAGCTTGTTATTGTGGATACCCCGTCCTTGGCTGTATGCAATTCAGCAGTCAGCACCGCAGTTTTGGCGGTGTCGGACGGGTGTATTTGCCTTTGCTGGGGAACCAACACCAACGGCACAAGCTAAAAATTCACCCGAACGTTTTTCGAGTTCGCGGGGGATGGATTTGGGTAGTCTCGAACAGTCGATGCTTGATGATACGACGATTCAGGGTGAAGATATCGATTTTCCCAAATCCGAAAAGCTAGTTAATCGCAGCCACAAACCCCAAGAACCGACACCAACATCGGAATTACAAGTCGGATTGCCGCAAGACGAACCGCAGTCAAATCCAACACAACCCTCTGCACCGTTACAGCTGTCGCATATTAGTAAAGAGTTAAGCGAACTGGTTTTAGCGACGATTCAAACAACAATCGATCTCGATGCCGATGTGGATTCGTCACCCCAGGAGATGTTAGAGGAGATTGAAGAATTACACGTCCAAAAAGCTGCACCCGAAACCCTTGGAATTGCTTATCAAAAGCTTGGTAATTTATATCGACTGCGGATTGAACAAGGACAATCGAACTTAGAAAACTTGATGGTGGCAATTATTGCCTATCAAGAAGCGATAGTTTACGATGAAGCCTCACCCCAAGTTCCCGATATTTTGAATGACTTGGGTACTTTGTATTGGATGTTGTACCGCACTCCTCCCAATTCCGAGGAAGGACAATCGTATATTGAGCAAGGAATTGAGTTTTATCACTTAGCATTAAAATTAATTTCACCCGAAACCCATGCCGATACTTATGCGCGGGTACAAAATAATTTAGGTACTGCATATGGAGATTTGGCGCGATTTTCCAATCCTTCCGAAAATTGGCTTTCTGCGGTGGCGGCATATAGCGAAGCATTGCGCTACCGTACTGCGGAAATGGAACCGCTCAAATTTGCCGCATGTCAAAATAATTTGGGGACAGCATATTGGCATTTAGCGCAGTATAACTTGCCAGCGGTACATTTAAAGAAAGCGATCGCAGCTTACAGTTTGGCATTGGTTCACTACACACCCGACACTGAACCGCTCAAATACGGGATGATTCAAAACAATATTGGTACGGCATATTGGAATCTAGCACAATACGAACAACCACCCGAACATTTACGTTTAGCAATCGAAGCATATAGCGAAGCGTTGAAATTCCGGACTCCGGCAAATCAACCTGCTGCATGTTCGGCAACGCAAAATAACCTGGGGACAGCTTACTGGCACTTTGCAAACCAAGCACAAACACCTAAAGAAGAACGACATCAATATTTAGAAATGTGTATAAGTGCTTATCAGGAGGCTTTAACTTTAGCGCATTCGCTAACTGGAATGCAGTTAAGCTTTGATGTGTTTGCGACGCACAACAATTTAGGGTTAGCGCACTATCAACTCGTTACTGATGCCTATTACAACGGTGATAAAAGCCAACGTTCCGAACACCTCGAAGCTGCATTAGATAACCATTTGCAAGCTTTGAACGGCATGAGCAAGCAACCGGAAGTATATCAAACGACACTGGCATATATAATTAAGGTGATTCGCGCCTTCCATAACGAGTTGGGAATCCAAGGACAAAATTTAGCTTTATCGAAAGTACCTGGTTCGTTGTTACCGGAGATTTTGCCGAAGTTGTAAAAACTAGTCCCGTAAGATAAGCCAAGTGCCTGTCTTATGGAAACTTCGACTAAACAATGCAGTAATCTGATATTCAGCCATCCGTCTTGTATAAGTGCAGTTTCGATTTTATAAAAGAGGTCTTTCGCAGGCATTGTATAATCATGTAATCATATTTTCTAATAAGATGCAGAGGAAGAAAAAAAAATTATCAGTTTTTTATTCTCTTCCCTTTAATCTTGTTTTGAATATAGCAAAAGCAAGGGTAGCAAATTGAATAAACAAAAGATTATTTTAGATACAGACCCAGGTGGTGACGATATTTTTGCTTTGCTATGGCTTTTAAGCTTGGTAAAGCAGGGATTTGTTGAATTAATCGCTGTCACAACCGCACAGGGTAATGTTGATGCAAATGTCACTTTTACTTGTGCAAGTCGAGTTCTTGCTTTAACTGGATTTGCAGGAATAGATTTAGGAAAAGGTGTAACATTAGATGTATCAGAAATTGCTGATGCTGCATATATTCACGGTAGCGATGGAGTCGGAGGATTAGCGGAAACTTTACCACAAGTTTTGCATGATTATGCAACTGCACCTAATTCCGACGACTTGATAATCGAGAAGCTCAATGCATACCCTGGTGAGATAATAGTAATTGCGATCGCACCCCTAACAAATCTCGCTGCGGCAGAAATCAAAAGTCCCGGTATTCTTAAAAAAGCTAAGGAAATCATCATTATGGGTGGTGCATTCCAAGTACCGGGAAATGTCACTTCTCACGCTGAGTTTAATATTGCTTTCAATGTCGAAGCAGCACAAACTGTATTCAACAGTCGCAATGATATTGTTGTGTTACCTTTGGATGTTACCAATCAGGTGATTTTGACCCATGTAATGGTGCAGGAAATGACTTTGGTTAATCCAACGAATATAACGGGTAAGTTTATTGTTAAATTGACCGACTTTTTAACTCAAGCTTCACTTACCTACAGGCAAAGTGAAGGAAAAAACGGCTTTTTAGTTCACGATGCGGCAACTATAGCTTATCTTTTTTATCCAGAGACTTTATTTTTACGACGTGCCAAAGTTGAAATTGAAACGCAGGGAAGATTAACTAAAGGGCAAACTATTTTCGATGATAGACATGTAACTAAAACCGATACCAATAGCTGGGTTGCCTTGCAAGTCGATGCAACGAATTTATTGGCAAGTTTAATCGAAGATTTGAAGGTTTTACTAAGTGATTAGCTGGAATAATAGTTGATAAGAGTTGATGGAAGTATAATCAGAAGTATTTATACTGGCTGGGGAAGAAACAGAAATTGCTATTAAAGCTAATGGGGATTGGAAATATTTATGAGCGAGTGAAATGACTACCCAACAAGCAGCAGATATTCTGAATTTTTCCCGCCCTCATCTGATAAAACTATTGTCTGTGCTCCTATTCTGCCAAAGTCAGGATACTGTCCCATCTCCATCTTAACCAGATAGTCCCAGCTTCCAAATTTGTATTGGAATTTTCGTATAATTCCTTCTCCACCAATAAATTTTACTTGCTGATTATTAGTAAAACTGGGTATTCTTACCAAAAGCCTGAAAAACATGGTATTAGCTGTGGCGAACTTGTACTAGGTTGGCAATTAGTAATGCCAGTTGAAGGGGTTCGACAGGTTTTGCAATATGGGCTTGGAAGCCAGCGTCAATTGCCCTTTGTTGCTCTCGATCGCCAGCATAGGCAGTGAGGGCAATGGCTGGAATTCGCCCGCCTATTTCCGCATCGATCTCACGCACTCGCTGAATTAAAAAATACCCATCTTGCGAAGGCATCCCAATATCAGTTACAAGCACGTCATATTGTTCAGGATTTGTGGACAAAATATCTAAAGCTTCATAGGCAGATGTTGCAGTTAACACCTCAGCCCCATAGTTTTCGAGCATAAACTTCAAGAGTTCAAGCATACCGACCTCATCATCGACGGCTAATATCCACAAACCAGCCAGCAGGGGGGTAGTCAGCTCGGCTGAGGATAGTTCTAAGTCACTCTCTGGGGTCGATTCTTGAAACAGTGATAGCGGTTCGTGCAACGAAGGCGCTGCTAAGGGCAAGTACGCAGTCAGCGTAGTTCCTTGTCCAACACCAGGACTCTGTGCTTGCACCGTGCCCCCATGCAACTCGACTAACTGCCGCACGATTGATAATCCCAATCCTAGCCCTGCGATCGCTTTGGTGGTGCTGGAATCGCCTTGGCGGAAGCGCTCAAAAATATACGGCAACAAGTCAGCTTTAATACCTTGCCCTGTGTCGCTGACTTGAATTTGAGCCGAATGCCCGTCAGAATCAAGCTTAATTTCGACTTGCCCGCCTGGGGGTGTAAACTTAATGGCGTTTGATAGAAGATTGCACAGAACTTGTTGCAAGCGATCGCCGTCGCCGACAATTGTCACAGAATTCAACGATGAAACAATTTGAATATTCTTGGCTGAGGCTGATAATTGCACGACCTCAAGTGCGGCTTGTACGATTAAGCGCAAATCGTGAGTACGGATATTAAGATTAAGCTTGCCGCTCGTTATGCGAGAAACATCCAGGAGATCCTCAATAAGTTGAGATTGCGCTTTGGCACTATGCTCGATTAGTCCTAAGCCACGGACAACTGTGGCTTGGTCGAAGGTGCGGCGGGTGCGGAGTAGTTGCGACCATCCCAGTATACTATTGAGCGGGTTACGCAGTTCGTGCGAGAGGTTTGAGAGAAATTCATCTTTGGCTTTGTTAGCAGTTTCTGCCTGTTGACGAGCTGATTGCTCTTGCGTTAATAGTCGCGTTCGTTCAATCTCGAACTGCTTGCGCTCGGTTATGTCTTCAATTAACAGTAAAATCTGAGAAACGTTGTCTTCTCGTTGCAGCTTACAAGCATTAAGTAGCATTGTTTTTTGCCCAATTTGCTCAAAACAATGATCTACCTCAAAATTGTGAACCTGAATATTGTTAGTTAGAACCTCTTCGAGGATAGTCAGCAGTTGGGGAATATTCCACTGCCCATTACCTAGCTCAAACAGGGGAAATTGGGCAGTTTCAAGGGCACAAACCTGAAACATTTCGTAGAATGAGCGATTGGCGGTGTTCACCCGCATATCTGTATCCAACACCACTAGAGGGGTTTGCACCGTGTCTATAATTGTTTCGGCATAGTTGCGGGCTGACTCTAAGCTACTAGCATTGCGTTTGAGAGCGTCAATGTCAATAAAGAGCATTGTTACCCCGTCAATTTGGTTCTCTGTAGTACGATAGGGGCGAATACGCAGGCTATACCAGTAACCGGACTGGGTTTGAATTTCGTGTTCTTGAGTATTAAGCGTCTCTAATACGGACATAATCATCGATTCTAAATTGGGAACGTCAAAATTGACCCGCAAATCGCTGAAAGGTCGTCCAATATCGGTGGGAATGAAATTGAAGAGTCTCTGTGCCGTTGGTGTAAAGCGGCGAATTCTTAAATCATTTGTCAGCATTACAATTGGGATACTGATGCTGGTAAGAAAATTGTTCAAATCGCTATTGTCTCGGTTTTGTTGCAGATTACGAGAGCGAAGTTCGTCGTTAGTGGTAGAAAGTTCTTCGTTGGTAGCTTGAATCTCTTCTTTGGCGGTTTGGAGTTCTTCATTGGTGCTTTGCAACTCCTCATTGCTCGATAATATTTCTTCATTCGCCACTCGCAGGCTTTGGTTAAGATAGTTTTGTTCCTGAATCACGGCTTGTAAATGTGCTTGAGCCGAGAGTTCTCGCTGCGTAGCCGCTGCCAGTGAGGTACGCAGTTGCATAATCTCACGCTCTAAAGAAGCTGGCTTCAAGCTTTCAACGTCAGGTAGGTATATATCAGTAGTTGGGAGCAAAACCGCTTCAAAAAGCACTAAAAAATAGAGAGCATCCACGATGGCAGGACGGAAGGGAATCGCTTCAAGATTGAGAAGTATTGACCCTTCTCCCGAAGAAACCTGGATTTGTTCTTGTCGAACCGAAATGTTTTGGGTTTGGGCTTGATAAATCGCAGTGCGAAGTGGTGTTTCCAATCCTGACCTTGCCATCATCAGCAAGTTTAAATCAGTCGTTCCAGGTGGTAGCTTCAAGTAGGGATCGGTGTCTCCTCGCACTTGTAGAATATCCATTTGGTCATTGACTACTACAGAAACAGGAGCGTAACGGTTTGAGATCAGTTGGTCAACTTCTCGCCCTAAATCAAAGTTATTTGCGATTTTTTCAGTCATTTGCTGCGGACTATTGACGTTTACAACAAGGTTAGAACTCGTTGTAAACGAAAACAAGGGGCGATTTAAGCTCAATTTTCGAGCATAGATTTTGAATTGTTCGTGGACTGAAGTAAATAAGTCTGACGAGGTTTTAACGCTTTCTGAAGTACCTAATATTAAAAAGCCGCTTAAGTTGAGACTGTAATGAAACAGGGACATAATGCGTTCTTGCAACGGGTCTGATAAATAAATCAGCACGTTGCGACAGCTAATCAAGTCAAGATTAGAAAATGGCGGGTCACTACCTAAATTATGTTTGGCAAAGACGCACAGTTCGCGCACAACACTGCTAATTTGATAGCTACCGTCTGCCAAAGGCACAAAGAAACTATTGCGCCTTGCTCCTGAAACCCCTTCCATCTGAGCTTCTAAGTATAAGCCTGAGCGAGCTTTACTAATTGCCGCTTCGCTAATATCTGTGGCAAAAATCTGAATCGGCGGTACGGTGGCTCGCGCGGCGAAAAACTCTAATAAGCATATGGCTAGAGAGTATACTTCTTCACCCGTTGAACAGCCTGCCACCCAAATCCGGATCGGGGCATCGAGGGATTTGTTTTGGCTAATGGTGGGAAAAACCTGCGTTTTTAACTGTTCAAAAGCTTCCGCGTCACGGAAGAAACTGGTAACGTGAATTAAGATTTCTTCGTACAGGGCTTTAACTTCAGCCGGATGTGCCTGTAAATACTGAGCATAATCGGACAAGCTGTTCAACTTATACAGTAGCATTCGTCGCTGCATTCGTCGATTCAAAGTCGCTGGCTTATAGTAGGTAAAGTCAACGCCTGTGGTCGTTCGCAGTTGGGCAAAAATTGTGGTTAGGGCAGTTTCTGGTTCGGGTGACTTCGTAACTACTGGAAGCGGTTGCGAGTAAAAGGAAAAAACACTTTGACTGAAGGTTGTTAATTCTTCGGCAATAGCTTGAGGTGGTAAAACAAAATCAACATTTCCAGTGGCAACGGCAGTATTGGGCATACTGTCAAATTTTGCTGTGCCTTCACATTGAGCAAAAGTTACGCCTCCAGCAACCTTGATGGCTTTCAACCCCTGCGAACCGTCTCCGTCTGTGCCTGAGAGAACGACGGCGAGTGCTTTGTTACCCCGATCTGCTGCCAAGGACACAAAGAATGCATCTCCTGGCATATATTTGCCGTATGTTTTCTGCCGGGGTGCTAAATGTAGCATTCCCTCCGCCAGCGTCATTTGGGTATTGGGGGGAATGACGTAGACTTCATTTGGCTCAACCATCATCCGATCTTGTACCTGACGCACAGGCATTGCTGTCACTCTGCCAAGAATTTCGGATAGCAGGCTTTCGTGGTCGGGGGATAAATGCTGAATTAGCACAAACGCCATGCCCGTATCAGTCGGTAAGTGCCTAATAAGTTCTGTGAATGCTTCTAGCCCACCTGCTGAAGCGGCAATTCCCACAACAGGGAAGGGGGCATCGATTTTGGGTGACTGTATAAGATCGTCAATATCAAGTATGACTTCAGATGCGACCGATGAGGATGTACTTTCTGGAGAGAGCGGGTCAAAATTCATAGTGTGAGGTGGCGGATATCGCTTAACAATCGCAGGTTCAACATCAATTCAGAAAGTACTGCTCTAGCAAACGCTAAGCGATCGCTTGGTCAGCCTCAATCTCACTGTAATTTATTTCTATTAACACAGCTTTGAGTTGCCGGAAGGCTAAGCGCATAGGTTTGGCACGATAATTCTCTCATCGATTAACCGTCACAAGTGTTACGGCAAGCTTTGCAGCAAACTGTTCTTGAGTCAATCCACACAAAGAACGTAGGGGGCGAATTAAGGCATTTGTGTCAACACAACGGGCTTTGGCTTTGCTCATCGTTAATGACATTATTCGCTTTTACCTAATTTAAAGGATGATACATCACTTATAATTTAATATTCAACCATTTAAAAATCTTTGCCAAATCGGTCAAAAGGCACACTTACTGTAAAAGTTCATCTATATTAATATTAATTAATATTAATCCAAATCCAAAATAGGCTACAACAGGACTTAGACATAATTATGTGTTTGCTCCCAAATCGTCCTCAGTGCCTATGGCGTATCATTATTGAAGCTGTACAATTGAAATTGATGAATTTGGAATCTCATTTAAAACCACCACGACAAATAACCATAGTTTTAGATGTTACCGATGATTTAGTACATGGTAATCAGGAAGAAGCTTTTTTCAATCCCTACTAGAAAGGATATTATTATGCTCCGCTTTATCTTTTTTGCGGTAAACATCTACTAGCAGCAAAACTTCGTGCTTCTAATGTAGACCCGGCTTCAGGAGCGTTGCCCGAATTACAAACAGTAATTGAACAAGTACGCAGTTTTTTTCGTCACGAATTTTTGCCTTGGTATTTGCTAAATTAGTTGTGTTTTATTTATCTTGCTATTTTCGGTTTATACGTTAATATCTTCGATGTTTAAATATAATTTACGGATGTATCGATTAAATCATCCTTAATTTTACCCAAGCCAATAATTTTTTCTCACTTGTGAGACCGGGTAAAGCACAAGTTTAACACATGTTAGATTATAACTCATTTTTTCAAAGCTAAAATGTATCAAATTTCGCGTCGATGAAATAACGTAATAACGTTCGTTCATTCGCAGTAATTTTCATTGTTGAGACAATTGTCAAAATACCATGACTAAAAACGCGATTTAAGTAAACATAAATAAACTTGTATGTATTTATGTAAAAAAATACCAGTATAGATAGTTGCCCAAATCACTATCAAATGTAAATATACTTAGCTATTAGTTGATGTCATAAGTTTTAAGGCTATTCAATCCGAGCAAAAACTGCTGTAAGGCAGCTTTCACTCTAAATAGTCGTAAACTTGTAAATTAGCTTCTACAAGCATATGTTTAACCCATGTTAGATTATAACGCACTTTTTCAAAGCCAAAATGTATCAAATTTGCTGTCTATGAAACAACGTAATAGCGTTGGTTCATTTGCAATAATTTTCATTATTGATATAATTATCAACATTCCATGACAAAAAATGCCATTTAAGTAAACATAAATAAACTTGTATGTATTACTGTTAAAAAAGGTAAGTAGAAAGAGTTTTCCAAATCACTATCAAATGTAAATATACTTAGCTAATAGCCATGTCATAGTCGTGAGGGTTAGATTCCGGGTTTCTATAAGAAACCCGGAATCTTGTTAAGCATCAGAAATTTTTTCATCCCTCAATCGCTGACAGCAATCTTTCACTTAAAAACCAGCGATTCGAGTTTTGTTTAATCCAGCGCTTTTCTTCTTCATTAAAATTGCGCTGTTCCAACAAAACCTTCTTCAAATCCCGCTTCTGTTCTAATTCCAACTTCGATGCAATCTTGGACATTGCCCGTAACGCGCAAGTTTGCTCGAATGCAGTCTGCGAATTGGCAATTATATGTAAAATCAAATCAAAATAAATCGGGTCGCAAGACCATTCTGCAATCGAAAGACCTTGCAAGCGCTTACCTTGGTCGTGCGATCGCAATAAATCGCTCACTTGTTTAACCGAGTAATTGACCTCTGGGGCTAATGCCCGCATCCGTCCCGTAATCGATTCCATCTCAAAAGTACGTTGTGCCCCTGTAGGCATGGATGTACGTATTTCTTTATATCGTTCTGCCAATCGTTCCATCTGTTGCTGGGATTCAGCTGCGGGTACTCGTGCAGTATAGGCTTTTTGCCATTCGTGGCGCATTTGCCGCATTTCGAGTTGTTGTTGGGGAGGTGCGACTTCTTCAGCAAGCTTGGTTTGTTCGATTAAAAAGCCCAACGTATCGGCGGTTAATGACTGTAACATCGGCATCATACTAGAGCCAGTAATTTCACCTGCTGGGGTTTTTACAGCTCCTCCAGTTAAGGCGAAAATCTTTAATATTGATGGCAACCACAACAGTGCTAAAAAAATTGCAGTGTTAGTTGTAACGTGAAATTTAACCGATAATTCCTTATTCCAATTAACTTCAAACGCACTTAAGAAAATAAAAATACAACTTATAACTAACCAGTTTTTGGGAAGTTGAATAATGCGTCGCAGCAGCCATTCGACGGCATCTTTAGAAATTTGTTGGTTATTTGCACCACTATCTGACTGATTACTCATAATCTGATTTCATCTAACCATCACAAACTACATATAAAAAAAACGCATAAAAATTCATTTTATTGATTATCCCAACTCCTGTACGGGCGGGTTCTTCGATATCTGATTAGAAAATTAGTAATCTTAATAAACCCGCCCCTCCTAAATACGGTTCTTCGATATCTGATTAGAAAATTAGTAATCTTAATAAACCCGCCCCTCCTAAATACGTAATCTTAATAAACCCGCCCCGGACTACTCCCAACTCCCAACTCCTCATACGGTTCAATAATCAGACTATTCTCAAAAGCAGCTTTGAGAATCAACGAACGCAAATCCTTGTGTTTTAGCGATAGTTCTTCTTTGAGCGTTAGGAATTGTTCGGCACGTTCGTACAATGCGATCGCATCCTCATCGTTGTGCGCGTTACCGTAAATTATCCCGTGAATCTGGGTATAAATATCTGGCTGCTCGTAAAAATAACGCGACCAAGTTTGACTAGTGGTGCGGTCGGGGATTTTTGATAGTGTAGCCTCATTTGCACCCGCACGCATTGCTCCTTGATTGCGAATATCGAGTAAAATCAAGTCGCAGTTTGGTGTAATTAAGCCAATTTTGTGGTCGGTAATTTGAATAATCCCCGTATCACCGAAAACCTCGACCAAACAGCAAGAAATAGTTGGGGCAAAGTAGCTGATACCGCGTTCCAAGTCAGTTATTGGTTCGCAAGTCCGTACTGCATCGCAGTCCTGTGGCAAAGTACAACGTTGGTGGTCAAAACGACCCAACGGACCCCAATGGCGAAATGTCAGCGCAGTTGGATTGAATTCGGGGCTAAAGATTCGGTATAATAATTCGCCTTTCTTCAAAGTGTGAAACAAAGGCTTGAGCTTATTTTTGCCGCTAATGGGCGGTAATGGTATTTTTACCATGCGATCGCGCTCTCCAACCTATAAAAACTGACATAAATCCAAATCCAACAGACAACACCCTTAAGTAAATTCAAATCTCGTCGCCTCAAGACATTTTGCCCTATGTATTAAGTAGGTATACATCCTGCCTGTTATGCACTAATTCCACCATCTGTATTAGATAGGATAGGCATTTTACCTTTGCGATCGGATAATTTTCCGGAGTTTTCTTAACAATATTTTTGAAAATATTGTGTAAGCTAGGATTCAAAGTTATACCTAGAGAAGATTCAACTCATACCTACGTAATTCCGGAAAATAATAGTCTTGACAAATTGAAATATTTAAATTCATTTTCAGTGTAATCCCGGATACGGTTTGAGTCAATCAAATGTTAATGCAGTAAAAAACCGGATTTAACTGACTTGTGCCACTTAACCCGGTTTGAGAAGAAATTATTCAAGTTAAAAAATTGCGACAAAATATACAATACAGCTAATAAGCGCCTACACTTCTCGCTTCACAAACAACTTTATCTTTACGACCATTTTTCAACGCATCCACAGGAGTACTACCATCAAATGCAGCATTTGGTTTTGTCAACCAACTAATTTGAGACAAAGCTGGCACGTTCAACACCTTTAATACTTCCGGCAACCCAGGAATTACTCCATCAGTACCCGATGCATCAAACTGCCAAACCGGAAATTTCCAAACACTATTATCTTGAACTGCAATCAAAGTATTTTTCTTAAGTCGGTCGTGGGGAGTTTGACGGCTAGTATTTAGCAGTTTAGCGACTTGGGGGGCTGTTAATACATCTTTGAGTAAATCTTGTCTCCATTCAAAATAGTCATGGAGTGCGGCAAATTCCAATTTTTTTTCTTCATCCTCATCAATATTATTAATTAGCGAGCCAATCAAAGTTTCTGGTTGAGAATGTTTGGATTTATGAACAGTAGTTTCTAGATGGTCGGCAAATTGTTCTAATTCTTGCGGTGGCAGCGTTTCCAAACATACTTCTAAAGCCGATGCAATTCTGTCAAGTGCTGATTGCTCGCTAACTTTATATTCTGGTGCTTCAATGGTTACACAGATACCTTCTTGCCTGTTCCCATTGATGCTGTTGAAGTGAAAATTATCGCTACCTCGTAGATGTCGTTTGCCTCTGCCCGTATGGCTTTTTAGCGTTGCATTCATATTTTTCATAACTCTACCTAAACTATAAATTATTAGAATCAGTCACGTCATAACTTTACTTTATGTAAGAGATGTCAAGCGACCATGATTTCAGTATACTATCCTGACTTGATATATTCAGCAATTGTGAGTAAAAACTTATCTAAATGGGTAGGGAGTTGGGAGTAGGTCTCAGAGGAAGAAACTTTATTTACCTCTTTGACT
>CAXTCQ010000238.1:0-12900 GCA_964242965.1 uncultured Calothrix sp.
CCTCCCCCTCAGTAATTGTTAAGATTAAAGGACTAGCACACCGTAAAAAACCCTAGCCTAATTGAGCGAGTGACTATCTCCATGCCTTCTGATATCGCAGTTGAGAAGAAAAAGTTAAAAAATCCACCTTTGGAGTTGCATTATTTAGGCGATCGCGTTTTGCGTCAACCTGCCAAGCGGGTGACTAAAATCGATGATGAGTTGCGGCTATTGGTGCGCCAAATGCTGCAAACTATGTATAGCAGCGATGGTATTGGTTTAGCTGCACCGCAAGTTGGTATTAATAAGCAACTTATCGTCATCGATTTGGAACCCGACAAACCAGAAAATCAACCGCTGGTGTTGATTAACCCAACAATTAAACAAGTTAGCAGCAATGTCTGTACTGCCCAAGAAGGCTGTTTGAGTATTCCGGGTGTGTACCTTGATGTCAAGCGTCCGGAAACTGTCGAAGTTGCTTATAAGGACGAGTATGGTCGTCCCAAGACCCTCAAAGCTAACGATTTACTCGCACGCTGCATCCTACATGAGATGGATCACCTCAATGGTGTGGTATTTGTAGACCGTGTGGAAAATTCTTTAGCTTTGTCGCAGGAACTGTCTAAAAATGGTTTCTCGCAACAAGCAGTTAAACCAATTTCATAGGGTGAAATAACTACTGTGTATACATTAACTCCAAAAAGCGGTTTATTTCTAGCTGGTTCTTGCATCACTGCGATCGCATCGGTTGGTTCGGTTTTTGAAATCACTTCCGGACAACCCGATTTAGGGATGCAAACAACCGGCATCATCCTAGCTTTGTCTATTCCCCTGACTGTATTACTTTTTGTTGCAGCTGTACGCGACGCTAGGGCTAACATTAAGTAAGCATCAGGTTGAAATAAGGGAAAGGACTAAGGAAGAATAATATTTATCCTTGTTCCTTTTACCCTTTACTTTCAATAATTCAAGCTGTTATCGACCCAGTATTTACCAATACTGCTAAAAGAGTATTTTAAGTATAATTGCAGTATGCATTTATCTATTTTTGGTAAATCTTCCGTAATCGCATCATTAAGGGTTGTATCCCTTTACGAGGATTTATCCAAGAGTTAAATTTATCAAGTTCAAGCGTTAAGCAAGCAACTCACAAAGGAGTATCGTATTCCAAGAGAGCATTTTCCTTAACATTCGCTTAATCAAAGGGGTGAAACCCCCTGTACCCAAAGCTGCCTTGAGGGCTATAAAAAGGTCTGCACGTTTAAAGGAAAACAAGTAAAAGCTGATACTCATGCGGTTCGTCGCCTTGATGCGAAAGCCGATTGAATATGATGAAAATGGGTGTTATCAACTCAAAAGTAAATATCTAGTTAGCGACCGTCATTACTTAAAAAATCAAGCAATAAAAAGTACTTGATTAATAATTATTCGATTAGAGGTAAAAAATGAGACACGAAAAACTTTCTCCTGGTTTGTTGCTGGCATACGAAGACTATCGACGCGAGGGCGAACAAGCACTAATTCCGCATAAGCGATCGCTTGGTATCGTTGCTGCAAAAAGCTCCATCAAGCCGGCTAAAAGCGTCGTGTTTGTCTATTGTGACGAACAAGCCGATTTAAGCCATCTCGAACAATACGGAATTCATCTCAACCAAAATAGCGGACATGTACGGACAGCATATTTACCGATAGATGGGTTAGATCCTTTGTCAGAAGAAGCGGCAGTTCAACGCATCAAACCATCGCGCAAACTGAAGTTGTTGATGGATGTCGCACCAGGAAAAGTCAAATTACCCGAATTCAAAAACAACAACGGATTAACTGGTAAAGATGTTGTTATCGGTATTGTAGACAGCGGTATCGATGCCAAACACCCCGCTTTTGCCGGACGCATTTTGCGAATTTGGGATCAAACTATGTCGGGTCCGGGTGTGGCTGAAGGTAGCTACGGTGCAGAATTTACCAGCGAACTACTCACCGTTTCTCAGGATGTTGATGGACATGGTACTCACGTTGCGGGTATTGCTGCTGGTGACGATACAAACTATTGTGGTGTCGCACCGCAAGCCGAATTAATTATCGTTCGCAGCGATTTACAAGATGCCCATATTGCCGATGGTATCCGCTACGTTTTCCGAATTGCCCAGGAGTTAGGAAAACCCGCAGTTGTTAATCTCAGCTTGGGTGGACATGCAGACGCGCACGACGGTAGCGATTCGCTGTCTAAAATTATCGATGCCGAAACTGGACCGGGACGGATTGTTTGCTGTGCGGCAGGAAATGAAGGTAACGATAATATTCACGGTCAAATTAATATTGACCCGGGTTCGATGTGTTCGATGCGGTTCCGCATTCCCCTTAATCAAACTCCCATCGTCTGGTTGAATGGTTGGTATTCGAGTAGCGCACAATTGGAAGTACAGTTACGCAGTCCCAGTGGGTTTGTAACTCCTTGGCAAAAAATTATCACTGACGGCAATCCATCGCAAGATTACAGCTTGACCGATGCGAACATCCAAATTGTCACACCCGCAGCTGACCCAGGTAACGGGGACTACAATTTCTTCGTACAAATTCGCGGTATCGATCCTTCACCCGTCACAGGTGGCATTTGGCAATTGCGTTTGCGTAATAATACGTCCAATTCAACCCGCCTCGATGTGTGGACGATTGATAATTCCGGGTCGGTATTGTTTACTGGTGAAAGCACCCAAGATGCGATGAAAATTGGTTCACCCGGTTGTGCTAAAAATGCAGTAACAGTCGCAGCTTATACCGTTAGGGGTAAGTACATTGATATTGACGGCAAAGAGCGTGAAGTCGGGTTAAAGTTGGATGATATTTCCGACTTTAGCAGCGAAGGTCCATTACGGAATAATGCTCAAAAACCCGATGTCGCGGCACCTGGGGCAATGATTTGTTCGGCAATGTCATCAAGTGCAGGTTTCGACCGTTCGATGATGATTAATGCCAAGTATCTGATGATGGCTGGTACGAGTATGGCATGTCCGTTTGTTACGGGTTTGGTTGCGTTATTGTTGCAGCGCGATCGCACTTTGACACCCGATAAAGTTAAAGAATTGTTACGCAATAACAGTTCGATTCCCGGACAACCTCAAGGTACTTTCGATCCAAAATGGGGTTTTGGTTTGGTTAACACTGAATGCTTGTAATCTGGTCGTAGCATAAATGTCTTGACTGTGCTGGCAAGCATATACATAGAGGATAGGTATCTTGCCTATCCCACAAACTGATTCCCATTCTTTTAGTTTTTACATCGTAATTTAATATCAAATCTTATAAAATTAAGTTCGGATGATTGCTTGTAATAAAAATGCGCGTTTTGTAGTTCTGTAGGTTGGGTGTAACGAAGTGGAACCCAACAAATATGTTGGGTTACGCTCCGCTCCACCCAACCTACATATTACATACATTAATTATAAGTTTTTAACTGAAAAAATGGTACTTAGTATTAACCGAGAAATTTACAGTCAATTGTTATCAACATATCAACCTCGGATTATTAAGACTGAGGAAGAAAACGAACAGTTTTTAGAAATTGTTGAAGAATTGCTTGCACGTAACGATTTGACTCCTGAAGAAGATACTCTCTTAGAACTTTTAGTAAAGCTAATTGAAGATTTTGAAGATAAGCATTATCAAATTAACTCATCAACACCGCTCCCGTCGGATGGGGAATTCTGTGAAATAAGTTAAAATACAAAACAAACTGTAAAGATATCTGATGGCTAAAGACCGCTTTCACAATGCAGTTAGAGCAGCCCTAGAAAAAGAAGGATGGACAATTACTGCCGACTATGAAGGAAATGAGCGTTGGAGATGTAGATTTTGAAATCGATTTGGCAGCAGAGATGCTGGCGTGTCTGTTCGTGCAGGGGAAAAAATAGCAGTCGAAATCAAGAGTTTTATCGGACGCTCAAATGTGTCGGACTTTCACACTGCACTTGGACAATTTATGAACTATCAATTTGCTCTTGAAGAATTTGAGCCAGAACGAAAACTTTATCTTGCAATACCTGTGTCAATTTACAATTCATTTTTCCAGCGTCGCTTCGTCCGCTCGGTGGTTGAACGAACTCAAATTCGTTTAGTAATTTACGATGAGAAACAGGAGGCTATTACCCAATGGCTATAGAGCAATATCGTCAAATCATCCAACAGCTAATATTAGAACGGGTACAAAGGCAAGCATCTGAAATTACTCCAGAGGGAGAAGGAATCGCAAAACAAGCTATTAAAGATACCGAGCGCGACCATTATCTTCTACTACATACGGGTTGGCGCGGCAATCGTCGGACGCATGGATGTAGCTTGCATCTCGATATTATAAACGGCAAAATCTGGATTCAGCACGATGGAACCGAGGTGGGCATTGCTACGCAACTCCTCGAACTAGGTGTGCCTGCATATGATATTGTTCTGGCTTTTCATTCTCCCTATATGCGCCAATTTACTGAGTTTGCCACTAAGTAAACTACCCACCACGCTCACGGAGTACCTCAGAAGCATAATACTACGTGCGAAAAACCATAATTCTGCATTAGGATAGGCACGCAATATCGACAAATTTGATAGCTTGGTACAGGGTAGGTAACTTAACTTGCCTTATTGTATTAGGTATAACCATATGAACTATCAAAAGCTCGATGCGGCTTTGGCAATGGCTGTAAACGACGTTAAAAATTCTCAAGAACCGAGTTTAGTGGTATTTGTCCGTACCAACCAACCTCTAGATGATAGCGCTCTGACATTTCTCCACAATCTTGGTGTTAAAGGTGTCACCCAAGCCAAAGAAATTTTTACCGCTAATGTTTCGACGAATGCAATATCCCAACTGTCGCAGCAACCTTGGGTGCAGTATCTTCAACTTTCGCAAAAATTACGACTTGTTAATTAATCGCAGTCAGAGATTAAGTTTTTCGGAAACAATCAGCCAGTAATATCACCCAACAATCAGCAGCTTTATTTTTTACTCAGTATTTTATGTGTTGCGTGCGGCTATTTATAGCGATCGCATTAGTTTATCGATAATTCAAGTCAAAAATAGCGTCTATTGAATTCAAGCTAAAATTAGCATATCCGGAAAAAAATATTTTTATATATAATTTTATACTTAGTGATAATTTGTGCTGGGGCTGATTGTCATAAATATTACTTTTTATCGAAAGCAAACTTAACTAAATACATTTAACGATCCCCCTTACCAGCAGATCCAGAGCATCCTAAACTGTAGGTGGAGTTGACCGGCAGTCGGGAGAATAATAAGTGAAAAAGGTATTGTCAATCATCCTTGGCGGCGGCGCAGGCACCCGCCTCTATCCATTAACCAAATTACGCGCCAAACCAGCAGTACCAGTAGCAGGGAAATACCGCTTAATAGATATCCCTGTAAGTAACTGTATTAATTCGGAAATATTCAAAATTTACGTTTTAACGCAATTCAACTCAGCATCCTTGAACCGCCACATAGCACGTACATACAGCTTTGCTGGCTTTAGCGAGGGGTTCGTCGAGGTATTAGCTGCACAGCAAACACCAGAAAACCCAAGTTGGTTCCAAGGAACGGCAGATGCAGTCCGTAAGTACATCTGGCTGTTGGAAGAATGGGACATCGACGAATTTTTGATTTTGTCAGGTGACCACCTTTACCGGATGGATTATCGCCTATTTGTCGAACGTCATCGCCAAACAAATGCTGATATTACTCTGTCAGTAGTTCCAATGGACGAACGGCGAGCTTCAGATTTTGGTTTAATGAAAACTGATGATTCCGGCAGAGTCGTTAGTTTTAGCGAAAAACCCAAAGGTGAAGCATTAACCCAGATGCAGGTAGATACAACATTGTTGGGATTGACACCCGAACAAGCCAAACTCCAACCCTACATCGCTTCGATGGGGATTTACGTTTTTAAAAAACAAGTTTTAATTAATCTCTTGAGAGAATCTTTAGAACGGACGGATTTTGGTAAAGAAATTATTCCAGATGCTGCAAAAGACCATAACGTTCAGGCTTATTTATTCGACGGTTATTGGGAAGATATCGGAACCATCGAGGCATTTTATGATGCCAACATGGGGTTAACGCAGCAACCGCTACCGCCGTTTAGTTTCTACGATGAAAAAGCGCCAATTTATACCCGTCCCCGGTACTTACCTCCCAGCAAATTATTAGATTGCCACATAACGCAATCGATTATCGGCGAAGGCTGTATCCTCAAAAATTGCCGCATCGAACATTCGGTATTGGGAGTGCGATCGCGTATTGAATCAGGTTGTAACATTGAAGACTCGCTGATCATGGGTGCTGACTATTACCAAGCCTTTGCCGAACGGCAAAATAGTCTAGAACACGAAAATATCCCCGTCGGCATCGGTACAGATACCATTATCCGCCGTGCCATCATCGACAAAAATGCCCGCATCGGTCATGATGTCCGCATCATCAACAAAGATAACGTCCAAGAAGCCGAACGCGAAAGTCAAGGTTTCTACATTCGTAGCGGTATCGTTGTCGTCCTCAAAAACGCCACTATCCCCGACGGGACGATTATTTAATAGTTAGGAGTTAGAAGTTGGGAGTTAGGAGTTAGGAGTTAAGAGTAGAGGGAGTGGGGGAAGTGAAGGGAGTATAGAAAGAAAAACAATAATATTAACTAACTTTTAACTCCTAACTCCTAACTCTTAACTCTTAACTCTTAACTCTTATCTCCCTTCCCCCTTGTTCGGAAATTGCCCTTTGACATTCAGCAAGAACCACACTTAATTTTTATTTAAGCTTGTTAATTTAAAACTAGAGCTTTTTTTTGGGAATCATCTTTTAGATGTAGGACTTACGCAAAAACTCTCCCAAACCCTCTTAACTCAGTGGTCTCTGTGTCTCTGTGGTAAGTCTTTCTGTAGCTATTGCGTAAGTCCTAAGATGGCAACCGGAAGAAAAATGTTTTCTCACTAGAACTTAATTAGTACTAGTTAGACTAAATCAGTATAAATCGAAAAAGTATAACAGTAATATCAACAGGAGGCCATCATTATGGCTGCAACCGACTTTAAAGACTATTATTCACTTCTAGGAGTTAGCAAAACTGCCAGTCAAGACGAAATTAAACAAGCGTTTCGTAAACTGGCACGTAAGTATCACCCCGATGTGAACCCCAACAACAAACAAGCTGAGGCGAAATTCAAGGAAGTTAGCGAAGCTTACGAAGTCCTATCCGACCCTGAAAAGCGCCAAAAATATGACCAATTTGGTCAATATTGGAAGCAAGCCGGACAGGGCTTCCCCAATGGCAGTGCTGGTGCTGGTGTTGATATGGGCGGTTTTGACTTCAGTCAATACGGCAGTTTTGACGATTTTATTAGCGAGTTGTTAGGGCGTTTTGGCGGTGCCCCTGGTGCCCGTGCTGGTGGTTCAGGTTCGCAAAGTTATTCATACCGTACTTCTACCAAAGCAAACCCTTACGGCGGTTTTAATGATTTTGGTTTCCAAGATGCCAGTACGAGTGCTGCAACCCAAGACAGCGAAGCAATAATTTCCTTAACTTTTGCCGAGGCTTTTCACGGTATCGAAAAGCAACTGAGTTTGGGCAATGAAATCATCAAAGTTCGCATTCCTGCGGGTGCGAAAACTGGTAGTAAACTGCGCGTGCGCGGTAAAGGTCCGCTTAATCCATTCAATCAACAACGTGGCGATTTATACCTGAAAGTTGAACTTAAGGCACATCCATTCTTTCAATTAGAGGGTGATAACTTAGTTTGCGAAGTCGCAATTGCACCCGATGAAGCAGTTTTGGGTGCATCGATTGATGTGCCTACACCTGACAATACAACAGCCAAAGTCAACGTTCCAGCGGGAATACGTTCGGGGCAGTCGTTGCGATTGCGCGGTAAAGGTTGGGTGTTGGGCAATAGCGGACGCGGGGATTTATTGATTAAAATTGCGATCGCAACTCCCAAAGACCTGACGCAACCAGAACGCGAGTTATACGAAAAACTCCGCAGTATTCGTTCGTATAATCCACGCAGTAATTTAAATAACGTTAGATTGTAAGTAGTTAGGGGTAGTGGTAGCGATAACCAATTAACAACCATTACCCAATAACGGTTTTACGCTCCGTACTGTTGCATCAAAACTTTCATGCGTTCCTTGAATGCTTCAATTGCTTGTAGGGTTGGTTGGGTCTGTTGCCATGCTGGACGTTGCGTAATGCTCAAGCTCCACTTACTAATTTTGGGATAATCAGTCAGAGGAAAATCTAAAATCGGCAACAAAGTCACCGCACACCCGGCAACAATATCACCCAAACTTAACTTTTCCCCGCCAAAATACTCTTTATCGCCCAACAAATTCTCAAAAAATTTGAGGACAGTTGCAATTTTATGATTTGCCTCTGACAATTTTTGCGAATCGACTGCTGCAAACTCCATCATCCGATTGATTAACGGGGTCATCGCTGGTGCTAGTTCATTAACCGTTAACATTTGCACCATGCGTACTGTTGCCAAATCTTTCGCGTCAGTTGGTAACATCGCAGTTGGATATTTTGCTTCTAAATAATCTAATATTGCCAAAGATTCAACAATATTAAACCCATCATCAACCAAAACCGGAATATGATGAAATGGATTGAGTGCGAGAAATTCCGGCTGCGTTTGGTCGCCATCCATTTCCATCTCAACAAGGTCAAATTCTAAACCTTTTTCTAATAGTAATATCCAGACACGACGCGAATTATGCGAAAGTGGTTGGTGATAAAGCTTTAACACGTTCTAAACCCCATAAATATTAAACTTTACTAAATCTTACTTGCTATAGAAATCCTTGGAAGATTTTTGTTACCATAGCCTGCGCTTGCGCTTACATATACGTAGGGTGTGTTAGCGTAGCGTAACGCACCATCCCTTCTTGGTGCGTTACGGACTTTCGTCCTAACGCACCCTACAAATACTCATTGAGATGCTGCCCACGTCTGCTTTATCTTCGATAATAAATAAATAACTTCGGATTAGTGAATAAATAATGTTATTGTCGCTTCTGAGTAAATTTGTTGTCGCTATTAACCAAGAATTATCTCCTTTAAAACAAAGATTTTGTAAACCTGCAATATTTTGGTTGACAATCAGCTTAATCTTTGCCCTATGTTACGGCATTTCAGCGTTACAACAAGTTTTTAGCAGCGAGTATGTAGTTCAGGACGATGCACGAGAATACGTATTTTGGATGCAGCGATTTATAGAACCGGATTTGCTACCGAATGATTTAATCGCAGATTATTTTCAGTCGGTAACACCATTCGGATATGCCGCACTTTACAAAGTAGCAGCAAATTTTAAAATAACTCCTTTATTCCTAAGCAAAATTTTGCCACTGTTATTAGGTTTAATTGCAAGTGTTTATTGTTTTCGTTTGAGTTTAAAAATGTTTCCCGTACCAGCGGCAGCATTTGCAGCAACGTTACTATTAAATCAAAGCTTGTGGTTTAATAGTGATTTATCTTCGGCGGTTCCAAGAAGTTTTGTATATCCGTTGTTACTATCATTTTTAATTTACTTATTAGAAGAATATTGGCTAATTCTTTGTTTTCTAACTGTGTTAGAAGCGTTATTTTATCCACCGTTAATATTAATTTCTACAGGAATTTTGTGTATTCGATTGCGACGTAATTATTGGCTGCTATTAAAAATGCTGGGATTAGGATTTGTCGTGATGCTGCCCTATGCTTTATCTTCTTCCGAATTTGGTCCAGTTGTAAGTTTAAGTCAAGCTTGGAAAATGCCGGAACTTTGGACAGAGGGACGACATCCTTTTTTCGATCCAAATCCTTGGAAATTTTGGTTTACTGGGCAGCATAGCGGTATTTTACCCCCATTGATGCCACCTTTGATTTGGACAGGGTTACTTTTTCCGTTACTAATTAGACATTCGTTGAGTTTCCCACTGTTAAAGTTACTCAATAAGGCAAATATGACAATTTTAGCGGAAATTGTCATTGCATCCTTTATCCTATATTTTGCGGCACATATTCTGTTCCTCAAACTATTTTTTCCGACTCGCTATACAGTTCATACCCTGAGAATTGTTTTAGCGATCGCATCTGGATTTACTATAACTACAATATTACACAGCTTTCTCTATCAAGTTCGCCGACGAAAAGTGGAAAGTAGTTATTTAACTGCGAATTTTCAAGCAAAAATACGTAGCTTGTCTTCAATTACATTCGTTATAATAATCGTATTTATATTACTTTTTTATCCTAACTTCTTACAATCTTACCCTAGAGCAGATTATCGAATAGGTGGTAATGCTGCTTTATATGAATTTCTTCAAAAACAACCTAAAGATAGTTTGATTGCGAGTCTTGCTGACGAAGCAGGTAATCTACCAACATTTGCCAAGAGAGGGATTTTAGTAGGTAGAGAATATGCTTTGCCTTTTCATTTAGGTTACTATAATCAAATTCGTCAACGCACCATAGATTTAATCAAAGCTCAGTACAGTCCTGATTTAACCGCAGCACGAGAGTTAATACAAAAGTATGGTGTAGACTTCTGGCTATTAGAAGCTAATTCTTTTCAACCCAAATATTTGACAAGGAAATCTTGGCTAAAAAGTTTTCAACCAGCATTTGACGAAGCTTTGGATAATTTGCAAAAAGGCAAAAATGTAGCAATAGCCGAATTAACAGTAAGCTGTAGCGTTTTGCAAACAAATAGCTTGACCTTGCTAAAAACCGATTGCCCGCAATTAAAAGTTCAAAAATTAACCACAAAGGGCACAAAGGAAGAGTTCTACTCAGAGATTCCCCATTAAAATTAATGTTATTTCGCTCAAATTTTAGGCAGTCGTAGGGGATCTAGTAGGGGCACAGCAATGCTGTGCCCCTACTATCGTCACAATTACTCAAATTGCTCTAACAATTTTTCTACGCTGGCATTATGGTCTAAGAACGAAAATAAATGCCGATAACGCAATCTACCTTCTATATCTAATACAAACTGTGCCGGTAATGGCGCACCTAACGCTTGCCCGGTTTGATATGTCCGAAATATACGACAGCTAGGGTCGCTCAATAACGGCATTTTTAAACTCAAGTCT
The DNA here is from genome assembly GCA_964242965.1 of uncultured Calothrix sp. Taxonomy (GTDB): domain Bacteria; phylum Cyanobacteriota; class Cyanobacteriia; order Cyanobacteriales; family Nostocaceae; genus JANNFJ01. The sequence goes on from CAXTCQ010000238.1 coordinate 11,093, forward strand.
TTGACTACAACTTGACTTTGCCGTTCGTCAGTACTTGTAACCATCAAAACTTCGATACCGCGACTGGTAAATTGCTCGTAATTTTCATTCAAAGCTTTGATATGCGGATAACAAAAAGGGCAATATTGCTTATCTGTAAAAATCCGAGTCAACGCCAGCAAAACAGGTTGTTTATTTCGATAAGTTGATAGTTTAACAACCGTACCGTTTGTAATATCGGGTAATTGAAAATCGGGCGTGAGCAGCCCCATATAAAGCCTATCGCGGGCGGGAATGGGGAGAAAATTACGAAAGAATCGCTCGCTAAATAAACCGTTAAAATTTGTAGAAATTGCCATTTTCTACACCTAATTGATTTGATTATTTTTACGCATTACAGCACATTTTTTTAATTTTCCATAAGTTAAGCAAAATACCTACCCTATAGATAATAAAAACCAAATTTAAGCAGAATTTTGGTAATTTGTATTTTTTTACCTGTTCATTCTGCCCAAATTACTAGAAAATGAAGTTATAAATTACACATGCTTGCCGACAAATTAATCGGTAATTACTCAAACTCCAACAGTATCATGTTGGAGTTTGGGCACGACTATAGCGCTTCTCAATTGCATAAGATGTGCAACAATTCTACCTGCGCTATCTCATGAGAAAAAGGGTTGAAAAGCGGACACATCGCACACAAAAATGCAAACGGCTATCAAAAACTAGACAGAAGCAAAGTAAACTTTGGACTTAACTGGGTCAGGGTTCATAGTTTGGTCGCCGGGTTGCCAACCAGCTGGGCAAACCTCATCGGGGTGCGATTGTACGTGTTGAATAGCTTGCAGTGTCCGTAATGTTTCATCGACACTGCGACCGAATGCGAGGTTATTAATGGTAGCGTGTTGGATTGTACCATCTTTGTCGATAATGAACAGTCCGCGCAAAGCAACTCCAGCAGCAGGGTCGAGGACGTTATAAGCGGTGCTAATTTCTTTTTTGATGTCAGAAACAAGCGGGTAGTTAAGATCGCCAATTCCACCCGATTTACGGTCGGTTTGAATCCAAGCAAGGTGCGAAAATTCACTATCTACTGAAACACCAAGAACTTCGGTGTTGATTTTCTTGAATTCTTCGTAGCGATCGCTGAATGCAATAATCTCGGTTGGACAAACGAAGGTAAAGTCTAGGGGATAAAAGAATAGAATGACATACTTACCGCGATAATCGGAAAGTTTAACTGTCTTAAATTCTTGGTCTACTACAGATGTTGCTGTAAAATCGGGGGCTGTTTGACCCACGCGGATGCATTCCGTCATATTATTCTCCTTCAGCCTAATATGTATCTATCTACACTGAACTTTCGGCGGTTGCTCTACCAGTCGAATGTCCAGACTTTGACTGTTTAATTACGAACTGTTACAAATATATCATACTCATAACGATTTTGAGTAACTAATGCTAGATGATTTAGATACGAAAGAATGGATAATCACCAATGGCTTGGGAAGCATTGCCAGCGGTACAGTCGCGGATGTCCGAACCCGGACTTATCACGGGTGGCTGTTTGCTGCAAAACATCCACCTTCCGATCGCAGTCTGCTGCTTTCGCATCTCGAAGCTAGCTTAGAATTACCCGACCGAACCATAGCACTGGGGACAAACTTTTGGGCTAGCGGTCAAATCGAGCCAACTGGATACCAATTTTTGCGCTCTTTTGATATTAACCCAGTCCCGAAATGGATTTGGGGGGAAAGTGAGTGGCAGTTGAGCAGGCAGTTGATGATGCCTCATTTTGAAGAGGGGGAAGGGGAAAGGGGAAAGGG
>CAXTCQ010000239.1:0-12881 GCA_964242965.1 uncultured Calothrix sp.
GAGGGGGAAAGGGGGAAGTCGAGGGAGATAACTATTTACTCCTTACTCCCTACTCCCTACTCCCCTTTTTACGAGAATAAATAATCGGTAACAGGTAACAATCAATTCTCAATAAAGAATTAGAAATATTTTTAATAGCTACGAACATTTTGGATAAATATAAAAATATCAAATATCACATTTTATTTTTCTAGTTTTAGTAAAATACTAGTTATTTCTAAAGTTCTCGAAGATTATTACCGATTTAGATTAGTCTAAATTATTTTATTTTTAATATTTTTTTTGTACTCACTTTCAGCAAAAAGTAATTACAATAGGAAATTAAAAGTGCATTACTATAGAAAAATCCAATCATCGAAGTTAGTAATAACTTGAGTGGAATGGTCGCCATAGTTCTCAAATTAGTATATTAGGAATAAAGTGACTCAAAGACTAAACTCGATAACCAAGTCAAATAATACAAGTTAGTCATCTGTCATCTCTATATTTCTAGTAAATTATAGGAATGCTATTTACCAATAAATAAGTCATCCAGAACAACAGAAATTACCGTTGCTGGATGGGTAATCGCTACTACGTTATAGGAAAGAAAATTTTTCTTCCCCAATTACCAATTACCAATTACCAAACTCTACAAGTGATATCTAATTACGCCCGCTTACTTAGTCGTTAATTATGATGTCGTTGATTGATAGTCTTGCCAACTACTAACAATTAACTATTGCAAGTGGGCGTTAATAATCTAAAATCAAAGATGCAAAATTCAAAACTGCGTAACTTAGTGACAGATAGCAATCAGCAATGGCTACCTGCGCCAACCGATTTAACTTTATTGCAGGATGAGATTCATATTTGGCGAGTCGAACTTGACCGACCGGAATCGCAATTGCAACAATTTGCCAAAATGCTTTCCGATGATGAATTGAGTCGGGCTGACCGTTTATACTTCCAACAACATCGGCAACGTTTTATAGCCGGTCGCGGTATCCTGCGGACAATTTTAAGCCGCTATTTGGGAGTAGCACCGCAAGAGTTGCAGTTTAATTACGAAGCATTTGGCAAACCCGTGTTAGCCGAACAATTTAGCGCTAGTCAGTTATGGTTCAATTTGTCACATTGTCAAGGAATGGCATTGTGTGCAGTCGCACGCGATCGCACAATTGGCATCGATTTAGAATATACTCGTCCGGTGTCGGATGTATTGGTTCTGGCACAGCAGTTTTTCTCACAAAGCGAGTATGCGTTGATGCGATCGCTTCCTCCCAATCTAAAGCAAGAGATATTTTTCCGCTTGTGGACTTGCAAGGAAGCGTATCTCAAAGCCACTGGTGCGGGTATTTCCCAACTTCAGCAAATCGAAATTAACTTAAGTCCCAACGAAAGCGCTAAACTCAAAAACGTCTCCGATTGGAGTTTACTAGAGTTTGTACCCGCACGCAATTCGGTTGCTGCGATCGCTGTCCCTGGTGAAATCGGAAATCTCAAACGCTGGCAATACGAAAATCCCCCTTTAAGCTAATGCTTTATTTGATTAATTATGGCGAGTCGCGGAGGTCAGATCCCCGACAACTTCTGCGGATACCGTTGGCGAATATAGGGTCAGACCTCTCGCTTGCCAAAAAACCGCCCCAGGCTTGAAGCCTGGGGCTAATCAGAACGAAGCCTGCTTTCAGCAGGCTTTGTTGCCCGACGCCCTACCATTCAATGGTAGGGCGGGATTTTGGGCATTCTATAAGGCTATATGTTACCAGTCTTGAGGGGTCCTGTCGCGGGCTACCCTTTACCCTAATCCACTGTCAAGAAACCCGACTCAATCAAGAAAGCCGAGTAAGTCATAAACAACTTCGAGTCAATCGGAGGACAAACTACAGGACTACCAGAAAGAGCATACTGTGTTGCCTGACAGCTAATAATCGGTCGCTTCGACTGCAAGTACAAATCTGGAATCGTGATTTGTTCCTTTGACCAGCGTTCGAGTAGAAAGGGTCGCAAAGTATACAACGGATTAGTAGCGTCAGCGATTTCCACCAACTTGGTTTGCCACTCTTGATAAGGAATAAATTCCACAGCGAAACCAAATTTACTAACCCAATTCACCAATTCCTTCAAAGCTACGGGTTGGGGGTGTTGAAGGTGGAATGCTTTACCGAGACATTCTTTTTGCCGCGACAGTTGGACTATAGCTTTACTCACATAGTCAACAGGTGACATATCCATCTGGTAATCGACGTCGGGAAAATATCCCATCTGAATGCAACCCTTAATCATCAAGTTGATGAAGTCATCGATGTTACAAACACCAGTCTCGCTATGTCCGGAGATTAACGGAGGTCTGTGGATGGTGATAGGGAGTCCGCGATCGCCTGCCATTTTGACCAATTTTTCAGCTACCCATTTAGTTTGAGAGTAACCCAAGAAAATCCCTTCCCAATGCTCGAATGTATCGTCTTCTTTGACGACTTTACCTGCATAAGCAGGTGATTCAAATATCGCTACACTTGATACATAATGTACGGGTTTGACTTTAATCTGACATGCCAAGCGCAATACTTCCTGAGTACCTAGCACATTCGCAGCTTTTAGCGCTGAATAAGGATAGACATAGTTCAATGTGGCAGCGCTGTGGTAAATTGCATCCATATTTGCTGCCAGCATTTCAAAACCTTCGCTGCTGATGCCTAATAATGGCTGCGACAAATCACCTAGAATTGGAGTGATTCGAGCATCAAAATCATCTTGCCAAATTCCATATTGCTGTAAATTCTTTTTGAGTTTATTCTTACCCTCGGTAACATTTGCTGCCCGTACTAAGCAATAAATATCAGCAGTTGTTTGTTCGAGTAATTCATAAATTAAAAATGCACCTAAAAAGCCAGTACCGCCCGTTAAAAAGATATTATTGGGAAACGCTGTAAACTGGAACGATGGTGATGCTGGATATATTCTGGGGTCGAGAACTACTTCAGCTTGGAGATTAACGGTAAAATTATTCTGTGTAGGAGTTTTTGTATCTTGAATTGCTGTATCTCCACAATCTTCAGCCAGACGTTGCGATAAGGCTTCGATTGTTGGGTAGTGCCATAGCATTACAGGAGACACTTCAACACCAAACATTTTTTCAGCTTGGGTGACTAATATCATTGCCCGCGAAGAATCTAAACCGTAATTTTCTAAAGGTAGTTCGATATCAATTTCGTCAGTTCCAACTTTGAGTAATTCTGCTAGTTTTGATACCATCCAATCTTGAATATCTTCAGCAGTATGAAATTTATTTGCAGCCATCATTTGTTTGCCTCTTCTGAATATAACTGAGTAGCAGCCAATGTCTAAATCTCGATTTCTCTTCTCTGTGTACTCCGTGCCTCTGTGGTTAGTAAATATAATTTTTTATCTCGCGCAGAGGCGCAAAGGCGCAAAGAAATGCACATAAAGTAAAATACCAAATGTGGTTAATAATTCATTTGTAGATAGTAACTACTAACCATTAATCAGCTAAAAATCTTACGTTTCTAGAGTCGAACTTACTGGATAATATTGGGTGTAGTAATCGTGAATTTGTAAACCCTCGATTTTTAGGTTTTGAATGCGATATAAATAAGTACTTCCAGTCATAATATGATTAGCAATATCGACAACGCGACGGTTTTTTTGTTCGGCTAAATACGAACCTCGTACCCAGTCATTAAAACCACCCATTGCCGGACCGCACCAAATTTGATAATCGACTTCGCGTCCTTTTTCACCTGAATTTGACCACCGTGAGGATAGTCCCAAATACCAGCGGAAAATTAACGCCATTTTTAACTTAGGATTATTTACTGCCTTCGCTAATTTTTCGGGATTGCGTTGCGTTAAATAAGTAACTGTTCCTTCCCAAACTTCTGCTAGGCTTTTACGAAAAACTTGCTTTTCTAATTTCTCACGTTCGGTAGTAGGAATATCTTCAATTGAATCATAAGTTCGGTACAATTCATACAATTTTTGCGCCCGTAAGGGAAACATTGTACCGCGTTTGAGAACTTGTAATTTTACCCCCATCTCGAACATATCCGCAGCCGGTGCCATCATCACATCTGCCATTTCTGCTTGTGCTAATAACTGCTTTGTATGTTCGCAGCTTCCCGATTCGACGCAGGATTGATTGATGGAACCAGTTACAACATATGCTGCACCCATCATAAAGCCTGCTAATGCTGATTGTGGGGTAGCGATTCCCCCAGCAACACCGATGCGAATCGGGTTTTTGTAGTTATATTGTGCTTGAATTTCATCTCTCAAAGCTAATAGCGAAGGTAGCAAACAAACCAAGGGACGGTTATCGGTATGACCGCCAGAATCGGCTTCGACGGTAATATCATCAGCCATTGGAACTTGTTGTGCTAATGTGGCTTGGAGTTCGCTAATTAATCCTTGTTCGACTAATGGTTTGAGTAAGCGTTGGGGGGCAGGTTGGAGAAATTTGGTAGCAACTTCTCGACGAGAAATTTTCGCAATGACTTTATTTTTTATTTCGATTTCGTTTGCTGAATTTAATCCTAATCCAACTGCACGATAATAAACGATATTGGGAGTTAAATCGAGAAATGCCGATGCTTCGACAGTTCGCACTCCATATTTTATATATAAATCGACTGCGCGACTTTCGATAGCTAAGTCGTTGGGACTGTGAATTAAATTAAATGCATAGGGTCCGTTTGGTAAAGCTGATTGAATGCGGTTAATTGCAGCTTCGAGTCGGTCGGGAGTCAAACCACCTGCACCAAATGAGGCTAATATTTTAGCTTTACCCAAAGCAATTATCATTTCTTCGGAAGCGATACCCCCAGCCATTGCACCCGTACTGTAGGCATATCTAACGCCGTGAAATGCCAGAAAATTGGGGTCGCCTAAGTTTTGGGTCGAAATTGGCGGTACGGCGATGAGTAATTCTATTTGTCCGTTTTTGTTGCTTTCGGCAGGACATGTATAACCGTCATTGGTAACACCGATGTTGCCTTCACTTCGGATGATATAACAAGGTTTATTTAAGGTAAGTAATTTATCTTTGATACCGTCGCGGTCAAAAGATACGCAATCAAGCGAACCTTTCCAAATTTGGTTTTGATAGTAAGAAAAGGTATTAAAGTGAAGACCGTTATTGTATGAATTTATGATATCTACAGTTTTCACGGATTATTTTCCTTGATGATTTTACGAACGCAGAGAATTAGAGGTGTGCGGGGTAAGATTTAGATCCCCCCAACCCCCCTATGCATTGGGGGGCTAAGAGGCTCTTAAAGTCCCCCTTCCCAAGGGGATTTAGGGAGATATCTTTTTACGTTCCCTTACTTACTCAATAAATTTTCAACGCAAGCTAACTGTAATTGAATAATTTCACTGATTTGCTTGCTGAATTCTTGACGAGATTTTAAGAAGGCTGCGTGGGATTGATTGATGCAAGAATTATTACTAGCAACTTGTTCAAAGTGCAATGTACTAATATTGGTAAGGCGTTTTTTGAATTCAAAATTCTCTATAGTAGCAGATACTTGATAAATCGGTTCTGGAGTTTTTTCGGTAGTTCCAAACTTTTCAAATTTTAGTTCTTTGCTGTCGGTCAAACTGTTATTAATGACCTTTTTCATGGCTATTTCCTCTTGCATCGGCTTGATTTTGGGTTCAATATTGCTATTGCTGCTACTATCTTTAATTACCTTTTGTGGTGGAGTTGGAGTTGGTTGGGTTGGAGGTTGAAGCGGTAATTGAGTTGATAAACCTTGGAAAAGTTCGCGGTTTTCGGGGGTAAGAATATTATCAATAATGTTGTGTCCCCCGACGGTGACTGTTTTGATTGTGGGTTTTTTGACGGCTGGTTTTTCCTGGCTGTAGAGGGGTACGAGGTTGAGGGGTACGCGATGACTGAGGAGCTTTGCGATCGCTCGCACAATGGTTGTATGGTCGTCTGTACCTCGACGGTTGAGCGAAATTGTTGTGTGGGGTTTGTTTTCGAGCGTTTTGTCAATCCAGCGCGAACAAATATTGCCGGAACCTGTTTCTAGGAAAATGCGGGCACCGTCGTTGTAAACCTGGTTGACGAGTTTGGGAAAGTCAAGGGGTTCGGACAAACATTTGGCAATGCTGTGCGCGATCGCATCACTGTTCAACGGTATCGGTCGATATTCGGCAGAGGAGTAAAAGTTTACACCGAGTATTTCTTCGGTAGGTAAGGTATTAACCTTAACTATTTCCCAATATTCGGAGCGCATCGCTTCGTTGTGAATGGCATGGTTGAAGGGAGCGCGGAAAGCATTACAGCCAAGGCTTTTGATGACGCGCTGACAGCCTTCGCTATCCCCAGCAATTACGACTTCTTCGGGTGTATTAATTTGCGTTAAATAGACGCGAGGTTCGTTTGAAAGCGATTCTTGAACTTGTTTCGGGTCTGCCATCAACAAGTATGTACTCCAGAAGCTGTCATCTTTAGCATCTTGAACCTTTGGCATTCCCCAATACTCGCGCACGGCATTTTTAGCACCCGATACTCTGTCCCCGAATAATGGTGAAGTGTGGAATGCTTTGATACCTTGACTAAAATCGCTCCAAACTCCGGTTGAGGACATCATGCTCGTTTCCCCCAAGCTGTAACCGAATGCGTATTTAGGTTTAACTTGGAAATCGTCGCGGATAATGGTTGTCACCAACCGCGCAAACGCCATATCGGTTTCAAAAATGGCTAGGGAATCATCGAGAAGTTGCTTTTCGAGGGTTTCGAGTTGACGGGTAGTGAGTTTGTTGAGACTGCGGGGAAACACGAGACGCGAAACGTCGGCAACGACACTGTATAAGCTTTTGAGGGCTGTATCTTCGTGGACTCGCGGGAATAGGCGGAATAGATTGCGTCCGATCCCGATGTAGGAATTGACCGCAGCCGGGTAAATGTAGGCAACTTCACCATTTTGTCCGAGTGGTTTGGCGGTGAAGTAACTACCAAGCGGTGTCAGCCAATCTTCGCCGGTTTCAAAGGCTTTAGTAATACCTTTGACGGCGTTATCGATTTCTTTAGTGATTTCTGTGGGGTTGCGTCCGACGATGCCAACTGCATAATTCGCTTCACTCTGGTACGCAGTAAATGTCTGTGCTGCTACAACTGCGAGGGAGGAATTACTGGAGATATTGGTTTGGAGATGGTCGAGTTGAGCGAGTAAGTCAGCGCTTGAGCATCCGCCAATTGGAAACAGGTAAAATGGGGTCTGTTCTAAATACCTGCTTATCCGTTGTGTTTGTTCGGGTTCCTCCGAGAGAATAACATGGCTGCACGTACCGTCGATACCCATGCTGTTAATTGCTGCTACCCTTTTTTTGGCATCTTTACCCAGAAACCAAGGGCGTGATTCGGGGGCAACGTAAAAAGGACTACCCGACCAGAGTGCTTGGTTTTTCACGCCCGTCCATTTTGGCGTACCGGGAATATATCGGTAATAAAGGCAGAGAGCAGTTTTGATTAAGCTGGCGATACCTGATGCTGTGTAAGTGTGTCCGATGTTTGATTTGACGCTACCAATTGCACAAGTTAAACCGTTTTTGTTGGCTGGATAAGCTGCGAGTAATCCAGTAATTTCTGCATCGTCTTCTTGGGAAATGCCGCTACCGTAAACTTCAATATATTCAATATCGCTCTTGCTAATTTCTGCATCCGTTGTCTGTGATGCTTCCTGGCAAGCTTGTTGAATCGAACGTTTTGGTGTAATTGCAATTGCATCGATGACCGAGTAAATCCGATCTTTTTGAGCAGTATCGTAGCGTTTAAGAACGACTGCACCCGCACCTTCACCAACATTCCATCCGTTATTTTTTTGGTCGTAACTCAGTGTATTTACGCCTGTATTGATGGGAGCGAGTTGATTTCGTAACAAGACATTTTCTAACCCACCAGCTAAATCGACAGCACCAACTAAGACTGCATCCACTTCGCCAGTCGTCAGTAAATTCTGGGCTATTTCTAATACTTTGAATGTCGAGTTTTCACCCGCTGAAATCGTCAACGTCGGTCCTGTAAAATCCCACAGTGCCGAAATTCGACTTGCTATAATATTCGAGATGTAGCTGACATGCTCGCTAGTCTCAACTGGGTGATGCATTCCTTCCTTAACAACGCTTTCCAGTTGAGTTACCTTATCTGAAGGTAGCGAAATCCCACTATCAGTCAAACCTTCTTTAACTTGCCAATCCAGATTCCAGCGCTGCTGTAATTGATGAACTGAAAGCTCTGTTTCACAAGCAATTAATACTGCAATATTTGCGCCTTCTTTTATACTTGCATCTTGCAAAGCTCGATCGGCAACCTTCAATAATAACAACTGCTGCGAATTTAGCTTTGCAAGTTCGTTGGGTGGAATTTTATACTTCAGCGTATCGACTTCAAAATCCTTGATATACGCACCTTGGGGAGCTTTTCCATCCTTCAACCCGTACTGCTTGAGTAAATCGGTTTGAGTTTCGATGCCGTGCCAACGTTCGGGAGGTAAGGTAGTAAATTGTTGCGTACCGTCGTAAATACTGCGCTCGAAGGCATCCAAACCGTTACAGCTACCAAAAAAAGCGTCCATCCCGACAATTGCCATTTTTGTCAGCTTTAGCGGTTCCTCGGCATGTGCCGGGTGCGTCGTCATTCCCTGTTCGAGAATCATATGAGCATTAGTACCACCAAACCCAAATGCACTAATCGCAGCACGTTTGACTGGTGCTTTACTTGCCCAGTTGGTAGCACTACGAATCACATTCTTGTTAGAAATCACATTGCTGCCAGTTCCCAAGGGTTCTTGAATGTTAATCGTTGCGGGAATAACACCCTTCGACATGCTCAACAGTACTTTGATTAAACCGACTCCACCTGCTGCTGTTAAAAGGTGTCCGACGTTTGCTTTCACCGAACCAACCAGCGGACTTGCTTGATGCTTGCCAAAGAAGGTTTCGATCGAGTTAAATTCAGTAGTATCACCGAGAAGAGTGCCTGTAGCGTGACACTCCATATAATCGATATCCTTGGGGTTGAGATTCGCTTCTGCGTAAGCGCGTTCAAATGCTAGAACCTGTCCTTTGGAATTGGGACTAAGGAGATGTTTACCGCGTCCGTCGTTGGAAAGTCCGTTACCAGCAATAACTGCATAAATGCGATCGCCATCTCTCACGGCATCGCTGTAACGCTTCAAGACGACGATTCCCGCACCTTCAGCGGTCATCAATCCCCGCGAGGTTTTGTCTAGGGGACGGCTGATATCGTTGTTTTCGGGGTATCCTTGAATACTTGAGAATAACATCCGCAGGAATAAGGGATCGGCACAGCTAATTCCACCCGCAAGCATCATATCTGCTTTATGCGTCCACAGGTAATGCGATGCTAATCGAATCGCGTAAAGTGGGGAAGAACATGCTGCATCGATACAATAATGAATGTCCGATAGTGCTAATGCTTGGGCTATTATTGCTGCTGGTAAACCCGATATCATCGCGTTTTCAGCAGGGGAGTTGTTTGGTAAGCTGGCTAAATCGAATTTTTCTTGGAGTAATTCGCGGATTGCTGGTGTGAGGATTTGCTGATAGATTGGTGCGAAATATCGATTTGATGATTTGGTGGGTAGGGAGAGGGTTCCTAGAATTACACCGCATTTTGCTAGGAGTTCGGGGTTGTTTAAATAACCGCTTTGGTGTAGTGCTTGTTGGGCAACGTGCAGCGACCATTTAAAGGTGTTATCGAGGTTTTCTAGTCGGTCGGGAGGTAGTTTGTATCCTTTGGGGTCAAATTTAAAATCGCGGATGAATGCTCCTTTGAGGGAGTAAATTTTGTCGGGTTTGCCTTTGGTTGGGTCGTAGTATGTTTTGGGGTCTACTCCCATTTCTTCGATTGTAATTGTTGAGGTTGAGTCTTTTTGACTGATGAGGTTTTGCCAAAATTCTTCGGTGTTTTTGGCATCGGGGAAGAGGCAGGATAGTCCAACGATTGCTATTTTTTCCACTGGTTTTTCTCGGTTAATGGAAGGATTTTGAAATTAATGATGAACCACAGAGACACGGAGGACACGGAGGAAGAGAGGAAAGAAAGGAAAGAGAGGAAGGAGAGGAAAGAAAGGAAAGAGAGGAAGGAGATAGCTCACTAACAATTAAATAAAATTAAGAGGAATGAACCACAAAGGACACAAAGGACGCAAAGGGAAGAGAGTTTAAGAGAGGGTTTTAAGGGGATAGGAGGATAGGGAAAGGTAAAATTAATATTCTAAATTCCTAACTCCTAACTCAACAACTTAGGTAAAATAATCGCTTTTGTTCCTAGCATTTGCGAAAAGATTTTTCCTTCTTTATCGTGAACAATAAAGTTCGCGCTCAAACCTGTTGCTGTCTTTTGTTTGACTTCGCAGGAAACGTAATAAAGTTGGTTGCAGGGTGTTCGCTCAAATTGCTCGTATAATTCCATCTGTCCGGGTAAACAGATTTGTTGATGGAAATGGTATAACCAAATCCATAATGGATGAGTACTTAAATCGGTTGCATAAGAATTCATCCAATCTACTGGGAATTGTCCTTGTTGTTGCTGACTAATTGGTTTCCAAAGACATTCAGCGGTAATTTTTTCGGGTGTAATATTTAGAATTCGTTGGAGTGCTTGAAATGATTCACCATGAAATAATGATGATGGGTCTTGTTGATAAAATTGCTTACCTTGTAAGGTGATAATGTTATCGGGTTCGAGGTTGAAATTATTATATGTTGGTGCTACGGGTATTTCGCGTAGTAATTTAGGTTTGGAACTAAAGTGATAAGTAAATTTGCCGTTTGGAAGTTCGCTGACTATTTTTGCTTGTAACTCAATTTCTTCCCCATCGATTTTGGATAGTTCTTGCAGTTCCAAAATATATTCGCTTGCTGTATCTGTGACTATAATCCCCTTCAAGAACCGGAAATCTGTAGCGCAGAAAAATCGGTATCCTGGATAAAGTCGTTCGCAAACATCGGCAATCCACGATTGAGCGCAAGTAGCAGGTAAAACTTTATTTCCTGCTATGGTATGGTCTACTAAAAACGGATTTTCTGCTGCTATTAGACGACGACGCACGCGATATGTGCGTAGCTCTGTACTTAAAGATATAGGGGGAGGATTTAAAGGACTGCCAATAACTACTTGTGTGGTATTGTGGTGGGTTGGTTGGAGTTCGTTTACTAGCATTTGCGTACCTGCATCCACCGGAATGATATCGATTCCCCGACGGGCAAATTCTTTTTTGAGTTCGGGTGTCACCATCCCGCTATCCCATCCACCCCAGTTAATTGCTACAACGTGACATTCGGGATGCTGCTGTTTGACTAGATGCGCGGATTTATTGAGAATTTCGTTGGCGATCGCATAATCTGATTGTCCGATGTTTCCATAAAATCCGGTTACGGAGGAAAACAATACTAAATGTTGTAGTTGACTCGCTGGGATACAGTTGAGTAAATTTTCTAGTCCTTGGACTTTGGCTGTATAAACTTTCTCAAAATCGGCTTCAGTTTTCTTTTCAATTAGTTTATCTGCGAGATTCCCCGCACCGTGAATTATTCCAGTAACTGCACCAGTTCGTGCGACAATTTGCGATAATTTCGCTTTCAATGTAGCCGTGTCTGTGACATCGACGCTCAAGTATTCTGCGTCACCACCCGCGTTTTTTATTGCGGTCAGTGTTTCTTTGATTTCGCGGTTCGAGGTAATTTCGTTATATATTTTTTGGACGCTCATGGGTGTGGGTTTTGCACCCGACGAAATCAAATTTTCCATGATGCGTTTTTTTAATGTTGCGTCATCGAAACAACCTTGTACATATTCGGGTTCGCTTCCGGTTAGTTCCGAACGACCCAGCAAGATAAATTTACAAGGATGCTTTTGTGCTAAACGGATTGTACATTTTGCGGTAATTCCTTTTGCTCCACCGCTAACCAGAAATACAGATGAAGGACGGATTTGTGTTTGTACGGTCATAATGTCTCCTTACGCAGTCGATACCCAATGTAATCAGATGAAAGTTTTGATTGATAAAAGTGAAGTACTTAATAAAGTTTTAATTTACTTTTAGAAGTCTTTGTGAAAGATTATCCATTTTTATAAATATGTAAATTGTATGTGAAGTTATTGTTTAGCTTGATTATTGGCAAGTTTGAGGTATTACTATAGTGGAAGGAAAGAGAAGGCATTAACCACAGAGACACAGAGAACACAGAGAAATAAAAGAAAGAGAGAGAAAGAGAAAATGTTCCCTAAGCGTAAAAAGTATAAGACAGTAAAAGTGCAACAATTAAAAAAATAGTTATTAAAAACTCTTTTATTCTTCCTCTATGTACTCTGTGTCTCTGTGGTTATTAAAAAACAAAATGTGATACTATCGCTACTTCGGTAATCGCACTAGCACGATAATCACGATTAACAGGAGTTCGACGCGGAGTCGATCTAATCGATAGCGAAATGAAAAGAAACAAAGCTATCATAATTACAGCTATAAGTGGTAACAAACGAGCATCCGAAGATGAATTAGTCGATGAATTAGATTGATTAGATTGATAAATTGGTTGCGAACCATACGGTGAACCCATACGAATATCACCTAAATCTTTCCTACTACTTGATAAATTCAGATACGAATTATAAGTTTTATAACCTGAACCCTCAACAGTTATTTCACCTCGCACATCCTTCGCTTTATCGGGACTAACTTGAAACTTATATATACCCTCTAAATCAGTGTAAGAAACTAATGATAAATCGTCAGTAGTTAAAGTCACTTTAGCACCGCGAATCGGAGCTTGCTTTTGATAATCAAGCACGCGACCAACAAAATTAATAGTACTTTTTTTAGCCATATAAAAAAGAGGGGTAAGGG
>CAXTCQ010000240.1:0-12870 GCA_964242965.1 uncultured Calothrix sp.
CATCTCCCTTGTCCCCCCCATCTCCCTCAATTAGCCGAATATACTGTCGCAACATCCCGTTAACGACTCCTGAAAGTTTCTCGAAACCGCTAGTTTTAGCTAGTTCGACGGTTGTGTTTACTGCTGCTGAAGGAGGAATGCGTTGTTGAAAGCAAAGTTGATATAATCCCAAATGCAAAATGGTGCGGAGGTCTTTGGGTTGCTGGTGCGATCGCTTTTTACCAATTTGGTCAATTATAAAGTCAAGTGTACGCTGACGGCGGACGCAGCCATACACTAATTCGGTAACAAGACGACGGTCTTGGTCAGATAATTTAACTTTTTGTAATATCCGGTCAAGCGCAACATCGACGAAACCACCTTTGTGGACATCGCGCAGCGCGTAAAATGCAATTTGACGGGGAGAAGACATCTTAGATTTTGGATTTTAAATTTAAAGTTTTAGATTTTGACACAATAAAACAAAAGAGTCACGTATTTACATAAAACTTCCGTCCCCCTTTACAGAGGAGGCTAATTAAGTATTGCGATTGCATCCGCTTGTATTTTTTTACAGGCTAAAGTATAAAGTCAAGTAAAGGTAATGATAACTTAATTGTTGAAAGGTCTAAAAATGAGCCAAAAACAAGCGTTAATTAACAAACAAGAAAAACTACGAGCTATTGCTTATAGTATGGATTTATTAGTAACAGGATTTTATTTTTAGTGTCCGTATTTCACCATCAAAATTGGCGGTGCAATTCCCGATGATAACCCTTACAAATATCCTGGTATGGTTCACAGTTCTATAGGTATCGCGCTAGATTACCAGGATACAAAATATTTACGACATACCAAGGGAGTTATGACGCTTGACAAGCACACAATACAGGGGTTAGCAGCATTTACCACCAAAACATTACCATCAAACGAGTTTGAAAAAAAGAATGATTAATGCAGGATGTTACGAAGTGGGAACTGCACCCGCACAAACTGAAAGGGTAAAAGTATGGTGGTCGCATAATGCTTACCCAATCGAATCAATATATAATCCTAATAGAAATATCGTACCTAACTGCAAATCAAGTTTAGAGTTTAAACTATCAAATTGAAATTTTGTCAGAATAAAACGAAATTGTCTCGTATTTAAACGAAAATTTCCTCTCCTTTATAGAAGAGGAAATATTATTACTTAATATTTTTTACAATTCTACAAATTCATTTAGAGTGTTCCAACAAATAAATGATCCAATCCCTTTTATTTTCAGCAACATGTTTGTGTAGTTTTAAATCTCGATGTTATCTAAATAGACAAACTCATATGCTCACTGTCATTCTGACCCCTTCACTGCGTACCCTACGGGAAGGCTACGCCAACGAGGGTAAACTCCGGGAAGAATCTCATGTTACGAACGTAGTCGAAAAAAACCTCCATACGATGCTCCGTAAGAACAATCTGGGACTATCGCGCTTGATAACCATCGAGGTTCGATTTGTATCTAAGATGCTTCCCTTCGGTAACTCTTGACAGTTGGGGCACTTTTTTACTTGGAATACTCTTAAGCTGGAGGACTACTAACAGCGATAGAGTTAATTTCAAACTCACAAGCACGAGAAACCAATTCTTGAGGCAACTGGTCGAAACCAATCAACGGTAAATGTGCGGGATTTTTAACCAGTTCTTTCGCTAACAAGAAACCAGTAATTGTCCAAGTTTGATATTTTCGAGATTGCTTACCAATCAATCGTCCTTTCTTACCATCGTAATATTCAACCCATTCATCCTGTTTCAAGCGCGGTTGTGCAACCTCAATCGCTTTCTGGGCTAAATCAACTCGATTGGTCTTTACTGCTGCTGCTGCTAACATCCACATTAAAACGGGCCAGCTACCACCATTATGATATGACCAAGGGATATTTTTCGGGTCGCAACCCGTGACGATGCGATATTCTTCACCTTCCAATGCTGGGAAACAAATTTTCATCGGCATATCCCCGATTAAATTATCCCAGCGTTCTTCGATTAGATTCATAATGCCTTGCGCTTGTTCTTCGGTGGCAAGTTCTGATATGATAGCCATCAAATTTCCGAGTGAAAAGAAGCGCGTATCAAGTTGCGATGGTCCAACGTTTCCAGCCAGATATCCACCTTTAGTTGGTAGCCATTTATCTAATTCGTAATAAGGAACCGAATCGGCATAGATATTGAAGAGATTTACTGCTGTTTTGCCGTATTCTTCACCTTTAAACCGATAAATTGCATTCAAACGATTGATATCAATCCAGTAATGTTGGCGAATATGAGCGCACAAAAGTGGTAAGCGATTGTCGATTGCAGCAACAATATCTTCGTTCATTTCGGGAACCAACAATTCGCGTGCTGCCCGCAACGAGGCATAAAATAAAGATTGAATTTCGAGGGGATGTCCAAAAATACCCATTCGACGGTCAATCATGCAAGCACCATCGGGTACTAGCAGCGTCGGGTACATATCAAAACGATTTGCCAAGCACAACTCAACAATTAAGCGAATTCCGTTTTGAAATTCTGGTTGCGAGGCAAAACAATAATCCTTGGTAGCTACTACATAAGCACGTAATAAAAGAATCCACCATAAACATGAGTCAACTGGAGTCACTCGTGCGATCGCATGTTCGCCAAAATCAGCTTCGATATAATCTTGTCCGTCAATTGAGACAACTTTAAAACTAGCTGGCATCAATCCTCGTGCTGGTCTATAAGCATCAAGTTGCCGTTCTTTGGGCTGCAACTTTAAGGTTTCTTCTAGAAAATTGCGGACAATATCAGTTCTACCCTTGATGAGAAAAAGCAAAGCCGAGGACGCAAAATCACGCACAAATACTTGGTCGTAATTAAGTGCTTCGATAGAGACATCATAGGCTGCTACCGTTCCAATCGGTCGCCCTTGATAATAAACTATCGATTTTTCTAACGCTTCCCAAGCTTCGTCTTCGATACCTTTAGCTGTTACTAAATCCTCTAGTTGCATCGCCAGAATGACTCCATTGTAATAATTTTATGGTGAACGTAGTGTTTAATTAGTTCTGCTATTATCATTTTAACAACTCAATTTTTAGTAATAGCAGATAGTATCATGCTAAATATGTAGATTGTCATAGAAACAAGGTATATAAGTATTTTAATCTGCTAAACGAATAACAGTATACTTAATATTTACTTATTTTTTTTAATGCTGCTTTAATCATTTATTGATAATGTTTGCGTATTTCAAGTAACAAACGCTCATACATCAAATTCAAAAAATCTACTTTTACATGATACATTGATTGCTTTGCCAAGGCAGAGTATTTGCACTTGCAGATAAATACATAATTTCTGTTTAACCGCAGAATTTTTATTTGCTGTATCCACTTGTGCTGATGTCAGGCTTATATTCGATTGTTCAACATTTCTTTGCCTACATATTAATCATAATTTATAACCTTTTTTCACAATATGCAATATTCTTTTAAGACTTCATGCATGATAGTGATGTCGCAACATAATTTACTCCAAATATGCACCATACAAGTCTTTTACAATCGAAAGCGATCGCGCCGTAAAAAAGTTTCTGCATACCGAATAGCAAGCATTTCTGATTTGCTTTACCAACTAACAATAGTTTATATTCCTCGGAAACAAAGTATTATTTAATACTATATATATTGCAACAAAAATTAACTATTCTCAATATAAACATCAAGTAATTTAGTACATAATCATTGCAATAAACATAAATCAAATCAAGTTAAATGGGTGAGTTTTTTTGTCATCAAACATACATTTTTAATTTGGAATGTCAATAAACATAATTAGATTGCATCCAAAAGCACGAACAAAAACATGAATTTCGGTAGTGCCAAATACGTTATTCGCATTTCATACTTTCTAAAATCCAGCCTAATTAGTTACAGTTTCAAGTTCGCTGACTCAATTGACGTTCGCACAAGTAATAACCAAAAAACAATTTTTCCCTCGAAGATTTTATAGCTTAAGTTTAGCGCTGAATCCTAGTAATTTTTTATACATTAAGAAGATTTTTAGTCGAATCTTAATCAATCACAAAGTTAGTTTTAGAATTGATATAAAATATATCTAGATCCAAGATACTTGTATGTCAGTTAATCTTTATACAAAATTATCAATTTTCGCTGTAAAAAGACTTATTTAATTTTGGTTTTGTCGTACCACTAATACTACAAAAACAAATTAGTGTATAAATTAGATACAAAATATCTTATCTACGTAATAATCATTAAAATAAACCCATTTTTAATTAAAGTTTTTGTAAATTTGAAATTGAGGTACTAATAAACAATTACAATGCAAGTAAAACTACTTGAGTATGGCTGTAATGCCTAATATCAACATTAAACAAGCACGTATTAATGAGCATCCGTTGATATGCTTAATTGAGCGCGAAAATTAGTTACTTAATCTATTCAATGAAATTACTTAAATATTAATTGCTAAATTTTTAACGTAGTACCCCCTAGTCGCAGACTGTTGAACGAACATCGTAGAGCGAAAGGTTCCGGAACCGGGAGCGTATAGCACGCAAGCTATAGAAGATGCACAGTCAAAACTGAATATTTGAGGAGGGCTTTTCGTAGTTAATCGGGTGACTCATCTTTAAGTGAGATAAACTTATCAAAACTTAATAATTATAAATAAGTGATTTAACTTACCTATAGTGTGTAGGCTTTAAGATAGATTTACAGAGATATATATATTTACATTCAAAAGTAATCCCAAATAACCAGAACCAGGGAAATTTTATGCTTAAAACAGTTGCAGTCGTCAATAATCCCTCGGTTGAACGTTTACTCAACCTTTGGGCACAACGTTACAGGCTCGATTTATCTTTAATATCTCCGAATAATATATCAACCGATAACTTGCTACAACAAGTGGCTTCTCCCCAAGGTCGTGCTGAGACTGCCGCGAAGATGAAAGAAAATATTTTAAATGTCAACTGCCAAATGGCATGGATTCAAACAAAAACTCTTTATGCTTATATCCCTAATATCTTAGACTTAAACGAAGCGCGACGAATCACGCAATTTGCCTTTCGCGTTTATAGGAAAGTACTGGAAATATATCAAAAACAATCAACAATAACACCTGCAACGCCATCCGAAGAATCGCTTGTAGCTTTGGGTATACCAGCGATTACAGAATTGGCATACGCACTTGAACCAATATTGCTGATGTTTCAAGAGCAACACATGGTGTCGAAAGACTGGCGTTCTTTGGGTTTCATGACTTCGCAATTAAACTTTTGTAACAAATTAATTCTTAAGAAGCTTCAACCAATCGAACAAACCTTGCTTGCACCATATTTCCGGTTTATCGAAGAACAAGTTGCCATGCCGTGGCAGCGAGTTTGCGTCGCAGCTGGCAAGCATGAAATAGGTTCTGCAAAGCTTAATTTGGTTGAACAAATGCTATTGGCTGCACCAGAAATTGCCCAAGCTACTTATCAGCGACTTTTTGAATTATTACCCAATCATCGCAGCCGTCGCGGAACTTTGAGCGATGCGAACGTAATGCACTCGTGCTTGCGCGATTTAAATATGTTCCAAGCTTACCTGTGGCTATGTTTTTTAGAAGATAATATTGCACCAATCGAACAGGAATTGCTGCCTTTGTGTGCAATGGTTGTGGAAGGAGTAAATATTAAATGGGAAATGACCCAAAAGTGGTGCGAAGTTTTGGCTTCGGAAATTCTTAGTCGCGTCACAAATGAAGATTATGAGTTGTTATTACCTTATACGCAACAAATGCAAGCAATATTTTGGCGAGAACGTCATCGCTTGGGTTTCAAAGAAGATGTGGTACAAGAAAATATAGTAGTAAATGTAGGTTAGTTAGAAATAAAGAAGAAGACAGGAGGCAGGAGATAGAAGATAGGAGATAGAAGACAGGAGACAGGAAATAGGAGACAGGAAATAGGAGACAGGAGACACATAATATAACTTATTATTAATATTATTTAGGTTTTTTTGTATAGCGGTTCTCAGTTTAATGAGGTACACTCGCTTCGTCAATATGTAGGGGCACAGCACAGAATAGCCCCTACGACTATACCTCACTCGAAAGGGAAACGCTATAAGTAGACCCTAAAGCGTGCCGTCAAGAGGCAAATTTTTAATTTTCAGAATCCATACTGGATTTTGACTCCTGACTCCTAAATTCCATTCTGGCTTGATAAAAAATTAAAAACTGGAAAATTGCTGCACCGCACGTACTAAATCATTTGGTGTACCGATATCCAAATAACTACCATTTTCTAATGCTTCTGCCTCAACATGCAAACCTTGTTCAATTGCCGATTGGATTACATTACCAATAGGTAATTCTGGAAGTTGTGATAAATTGCTTCTTGCCTTCAAGCTTAAAATATGCATGTGGAGAAACTCGGTAAAAGCAGGTGTCCAGACAGCAATTCCCCACATGTATCGCAAACTCGACTGGGGAGGCTTTTCAACTACTAAATGCACCCTCCCCGCAGCATCAAAATCAACCATACCTGCTTTATACGGTTGGTCGGTTGGAAATAAACCTAAAACGACATCTGCATGACTCGTTACAAGACGTGTCAAAATTCGGGCAAACCCATCTTCGGGTTGAAAGAGAATATCAGGAAAACCCAAAGCAACGATTGCATCTTGAACAAATGGATAGGCTTGGTCAAGTGTAAAAGGTACACCATGCGGTAGCCCCATAATTAAATATCCCAAGTTCATTGATAGCATTGTGCCATCACCAAAATATCCTGGAATATCCCACTTACCAGGTCGCAGGATAAAATATGCTTGATTAATACCCGCCAGTTGCATTTTTTCGAGCAAGTAATGGGAAACGACTTTAGGGCGAAGCTGATTTGTATTAATGTCATTTTGAAACCCAATTGGATATAATTCTTTACTCAGTGGTAAAGGCGATATACGTGTCGCTTGTCCGCCGGCAGGTAGCAATCCGATTATTTTTTTCATGAAGCGAGGGGATTCTTTAATAAAAATATCCCTCCTTACCAGCAAAACATGGGTAAGCTGGATAAGAAGGGGACTAATTAATTTTATTTGGTTGTAATAATTACTCAACCGATACGGCATCAACATCAATTGTTTTTGCTTGAGATGCGGAATCCCCAGTGGGATTGGAAGCTTGACCATCCTTATTAATTTGGCGAGCCTTGAAACCTTCGATAACAAGCTGCGATACTTCAGTAACAAGTAATGTCAAAATCAAAGCATCATCAATTTGTCCAAAAATGGGGATAAAGTCAGGAGCAATATCAAATGGACTGAGAAGATAAGCAAATGTACCGAGAACTACCCACCAGCGATACTTAGGGTTACGAAGCTGATTGCGATACCAATTATAAAGAGCTTGAATTGAGAATTGCATGTTTTGAACCTCCAGTTACCTTTAATTTTGGCTCATATTGCCCTAAACTTCCTGTGGGAATAACCGTCCTAGTTTGTCTGGAAGATGCTACAAGTGTGTTTTTGTTAACTTATATCTGACGGTACTTGTGGCATCTTCAAAATGTACCCATTTGGGAATAGTTTACTCAGGAATTGTGTGAGGAGAAGTAAGACAGTGGATATTATAACTGAATTTAAAAAAGGCGGACTAGCAATGTACCCGTTGCTAGTTTTGTCAGTATTAACTGTAAGCGTCGTATTTGAACGTTTCTGGTTTTGGTTGCGAATTCTTAACCAGGAACGACAAATAGTTGTGCGCGTTTTGGACGCTGCGCGAGAAAATTGGGGATTAGCGCGAGATATTGCCCAACGTGCAACCAACCAACCAATTGGACGATTTTTGTATGCTCCTTTAAGTTTACCTAAAGCTGACCCCGAAACTTTTCGACTGGCGCTCGAAGCTTCCGCAGAAGATGAATTATCGGGGATGCGACGCGGTGATAAACTTTTGGAAGCTACGATTGCACTTGCACCATTGTTAGGATTGTACGGTACTGTTAGCGGTTTGGTTCAAGCGTTAAAGAGTATCAGAATCGGCGATTTGGCTGAACCCGAATCAATTTCCAAAGTTACCAGCGGGATTGGAGAATCGCTGATTAGTACAGCAGCTGGGTTGATTGTAGCAATTGTCAGCTTGGCTTTTTATCGTTTCTTTCAAGCATTGATTGGGAACCAAGTGCGAATTTTTCAAAGGGCTGGTAACGACTTAGAATTGCTATACCGCCAGTTTCCGCCCAATTCCGATGAAATGAACTATGAGGGAGTGCCTACAGTAGAGACTTATCCCAGTTCTCAAAATTCTGAATCTCAAACTGCACGAACTGCACCTGAAAATCCTGCACCCGAAACTACAACTGAAAATACGCAGGATACTTTCAATTATCCCCGCCGTCGCAATAAATCTAAGTTAGGTGAACCCTACGACCCACCAGAAAAGTCAAGTTCCGATTTGGAAAATCCTTAAATAGCTAATGAACTCTCTTCAGTCGTTATGAAAATCAAACAACGCGTTCAAACCGATGACGCACAAGTTCAAATTATTCCTCTAATTGACGTTATCTTTTGTATCCTAACGTTCTTTATCTTAGCTGCTTTGCAATTTTCCAGGCAAGAAGTAGTCAAGTCGATTAATCTGGAGTTGCCCAGAGGTAATACAGGTACAGAATCACCTCAAAATAAGCAAACGGGTTCCCAAGCTAATCGGCAAACTTTACTCGTGCAAATTGACGGAGGTGGGCGGATTTTTGTTGAAAATCAAGGACAAAACGCTATACCCAAAGAACAGTTGCGAGGGGTTTTGGAAAATTATCTCAAACAAAATCCTACAGGCGTTTTAGTCTTAAATGCTTCGCGGGCAGCAGTTTACAACGATGTCATCGAAACTTTAGATTTGTTACGGCAAGTTGGAGGCGATCGCGTTTCTTTGGGTATCATTCCGGGTGCTTCAGACCAGCCAGCTAGCACCCCTGTTCCGGGTGTTCCTACGGCTCCGATACCCGGTACGGTTCCATTACCAAATAACCCCGAAGGCAACTTGAATCCCGCTATCCCACCTGCCATAAATCAAATTCCTGCTATACCCAGTCAAGGTATTAATCCTGGTCTCAATCCAGCTAATCCAGGACAGCCTAATATCCCAGCACAAACAGCACCCGTTGCACCTGGAAGCAGTAACTCTACTCCAAGTAAGCCAAATTAGTCACATGGAAATCAGGGTAAATACTTGAACGAGAATTCTCTAATGCAGGCTGATGTTAAGCCTGCAAATTTTATATCAATTTTTAATACGTAGGGACCCATTGATTCGTTCGTAGTTGCGCTTTAGCGCTCCGACAATCAAGAGCGAGTACAGCGCAACTACGAACAACCCCTCAAAACTTATGTGGTGGACTGCTAATAGCCTGTCTCATTAATTTTGACCTGTTCGAGAGGGTCAAAATTAATGAAACGCACCACTAGTGCTCCATGTCATAAGTTTTGATGCGTTGTAGGTTGGGTGTAGCGTATTAGCGTTACCCAACATTTAATAGTTGGGTTCCACGCTCGTCCCAAGGGGACACGCTGCGCGTTGGCGTAGCCTGTGCTTTGCGCTTACGTTCCACCCAACCTACAAAGGCAGTAACCCATCAAAATTAATGACACGGAGTACTCGAATCCGGGTAACTTTTACGAAACCCGGATTCTAACCCTGACGAAAAAGTCACCGAAAGTAAAACTTATTTCAATAATTTCTAATACACCTAATTCTAAAAAATTTAAAAATAGTTCCTGGTTAGCTGAAAGTTTTGGCTAATCTACAAATAATAATAATTCTAGGTTCGATTAATTTCTAGAATACACAGAGTCATTTATCGCCAATCGCCATTCACGTTTCAGGGGTTATGGCAATGAATTTTACATCACTTATGATTGCTTGGTTTGTAACAGCAGCCAGTTTTTTCGCTATTAGCAAATTACCAATTGGAGTAGAGGTAGAACCCGATAAAACTTTTGTTGCGGCTGCCGCTTTGGGTATTATTACGGTATTAGTTAAACCAACTCTCAGCTCTGTATTTAGAGTTCCAAATGCACTGACGTTTAATTTATTCCCTGATTTTTTTACCTTTATTGTTGCTGTCATTTGCTTCGGTTTGGCAGCGTATTTTGTTCGGGGTTTTAGGTTGCGTTATGGAATTTGGAGTGCAATTATGGGAGCGCTAGCGCTTTCGATTGTTAGCAATCTAATTTACCGAATCTTACCTTTGTAAACACAACTAGGGAGTAGGGAGTAGGGAGTAGGGAGTAGGAAGTAGGGGTGGAGTTTTTGTGGACGAAGAATGAATAATACATCCTTCCTTGTCTTCCACTACTCCCTCTACTCGCTTTACTCCCCCATCTTCCTCTACTCTCCTACTCCCTACTCCCTATTCCCTATTTCCACTGCTAATTTGCGGTTGGAGGATTAGTCGTGACGATAGTTTTTTGAGCGCGTTGTTCGCGTTTCTTGCGGTCGGCTGCAATCATATCCGCCATTACTACCATAGCTTGCGCCATTTTGTCTAAGTTCGAGCGATATAACTCCAAATCTTTATTGAGTTTGTCGTCAGAAATATGTAATCCTGCGGCAATCGAGTTTAAAGCTTCATTGCGTCGCTTTTCGTCTTTGACCACTTCGGGGTCGGACGCTTCTAATAGCGAAAACAGACCAATGGCAAACAAACGATTGTACTTAAACTTAGGATTATTGGCTAGAGCATCTAACTGCGTTTGTAATTCGGCATCGCGGTCTAAACGAGTCGTTTGACTTAACCATGCAATCAAATCTTGAATCGGCAAGCTTTTAGCTAAAGCTTCTAACCGTTGAGCTTCCTGTTGATATTGAGTTGGATCTGCTTCAACCGAACGACAAAGAGCATTAAAAACAGATGCTTTATCTCCTTCGGGTAGGTAGCCTTGCATAAAGCGGTCAAATGCAGTTACGAAGCCCAAAGCATAGATCGAATTGTAAGTAAAATCAACATTTACTGACAAAAGATGCATTTCTACCATCAATTCTTCAACAACGCGCCGATAAATCGTGTTAATCGGACGAGTATGAAGGGAGTAGAAAGTTTTTTTAGTATCGGAGACAGTACGGACGTTATTCACAAAGATAAATTTTAGGGCGACGTATGTTTATTTTCACAGCAAACAGGCAAGTTTGCCAAGTTGCAGCTTTGGGCTTCGATTCAGAACACTAATCTAATTGCGTTCAAAACCAGTCATTCTTGCTCAAGAATGAGCGATCGCTAACTTTATAGTCAACAATATTTGCTCAATATGCTGCACTCTGACTGTATTTTGTCGATGCAACTTTTTATCAGCCTATTTATAAAGCAAATATTTATAGATTTTACAGAAAAATATTCTATTCCTCTATGCCAAAAGCAAAAACGCTTCAGAACACTTGCTTTTAAATCACTTAGTTGCCAATAGGATAATTATAGCTACAACAATTTTGTAGTTAGAAAATGGCATCTAGAAATCAATCCCTATCCTCAGCAACCAACCACAACATATAATACCGCATAAAGATACATCATACTTATGCGTTTCTCACCCCAACTACTTGCTCTTGCTAACTACCTAGCTGGTGAATTTGATAACCGCGAACAAGCTTTAGACAATGCTGCATGGTTCGTTCACTTGCGTCTGTGGCAAATACCTGTACCTGTATTTCCAGACAGTATCACTATATTTGCCGAACAAGCTAATATCATCAAGCTCGACCAACCGTATCGGCAGCGAATTTTACGGTTGAGCGAAAGTGATAATCAAACAAGCTTGCAAGTTCAATATTACATGCCCAAAGACCCAGCAGCATTGGCTGGTGGTGGTTCTAACTCGACTTTACTCAAATCTCTGACTCCAGAACAGTTAGATTTTTTACCTAACTGTATTCTTGATGTTTCAGTACAAGAAATAGCTGCGAACCAATACCGATTTTCTGCAACACCACCACCAGAAGCTTGTTGTTATTTTACCTACCAAGGTAGCACTGTCCAGGTTGCGTTGGGGTTTGAAGTGACTCAAGAAGAACTTAAAAGTTACGACAGAGGAATTGACCCGACAACAGGAAGGGCAACTTGGGGAGCGATTATGGATGCATACCGCTACACAAAGCGGAAGAGTATAGAGGGGGTTTTGGAGTAAGGACCGGGTGCGGGGTGTAGGGAAAAAAACTTGCGTGTAACACTGATGCTTCAATCGTTACTTGCTATTTGGATACTTAAATCGTCACACCACGGGGGACTCCTTCTAAAGCTTCCTCTTCGGTTTCAAAAATTTCAAAAACTGTATCCATCATCGTCACTTCAAAGACGAGTTTTGCTTCGGGATGCACGTTACAAATCCGAAAGCTACCTTTTACTTTGTCCGCATCCCGCATCCCCGCTACTAAAGAAGTTAGACCGGAACTATCAATAAAGTTTACTTGACCTAAGTTAACAACAACATGACGGCTCAACTTGGAAATACATTCCTGTAATTTGAGGCGAAATTGCCAAGCTGTGGTAATATCCAATCTACCTGCTGGCGTTAAGACAATTACGGTGTTGCCGTCTTGAATGGTATGACTTTTTTGCTCGATATGAATCACTGCGTTTCCCCTTGGCCGTGCGAAAGAAAATTTTACTGTAAAAATTTTTGCTTTTAACTGTCACCAGCGAGCAAAAACATTTCACTAGTATTTTTTATAACCTTAAATCTTGATAGCAGCCAGTTTGAATTAGAGGAATTTCAGCTAAATTTGTAACTTTCTTGTAGCTATAGTTGATGAAACAAGGCTACAGTCTTAAATTAAGAAAAATTAGGGAGAAGGAGGAGAAGGAGGAGATGGGGGAGACAGGGGAGACAGGG
>CAXTCQ010000241.1:0-12694 GCA_964242965.1 uncultured Calothrix sp.
TTGGAGGGTTGCCTCCCGCAACAATTGCTCGATGCCAGGGTCATATTTATACAAAAGCCTCCTTTAATATTTTTAAAGGAGGCTTTTGTTTTAGTTTATTCAATAATTATTCAATTATTTTTATTAACTTAATTGGCTATTTTATAGATACAACAAATGACAAATATTACAAATCAATTGGGTATTAGCTCTGCCTCTATAATCAGGTCAGAAAGGTAAAAGCCGATATCGACTAAAGATAAAGTATAAGAGCTAAGTATCATGCAAAAGTAAATTGAACAGTTTTGAATTTGTAACGTGGACAAGATGCTCGCATTACTTATTTTTTTCGACTCCTAATCTGATAATTTTACCTTTACGATATTAATATTGCTACATTTTTATCTGCCTAATTTAATAATCTATCTAATGAACGTGATTAAGATTCTACCCAATTATATTAACGGACAGTGGTGTGTATCCAGTGCAACTGAAAATTTAGAAATTATTAACCCAGCGTCGGCAGAAGTAATTGCAAAAGCTCCTCTATCAACTGCTTTTGAAGTCAATCAAGCGATAGAAGCTGCCGCAGATGCTTTTATTACTTGGCGACGAACTCCACCTACGGAACGAGTGCAATATTTATTTAAACTTAAAAACCTGCTGGAAGAACATTTTGAGGATTTGGCGCGGACTATTACCCAAGAGTGCGGGAAAACTTTGGCTGAGTCGAAAGGTGAGATGCGTCGCGCTATTGAGAACGTCGAAGTAGCTTGCGGTATCCCAATAATGATGCAGGGAACTAATTCGGAAGATATCGCACGGGGTATCGATGAAATGATGATACGGCAACCTTTGGGAGTGTGTGCGGTAATTTGTCCGTTTAATTTTCCAGGGATGATTCCGTTTTGGTTTTTGCCGTATGCTGTAGCTTGCGGTAATACCTATATTGTCAAACCTTCGGAAAAAGTGCCGCTGACAATGCAAAAAATATTTCAATTACTGGAAAAAACAGGTTTACCGAAAGGTGTTGTTAATTTAGTTAACGGTGCGAAGGAAGCGGTTGATGCAATTTTAGACCATCCGAAAATTCGGGCGATTAGTTTTGTTGGTTCGACGACTGTTGCTAGATATATATATAGTAGAGGGGCAGCAAACGGTAAGCGGATGCAATGTCAAGGTGGGGCAAAAAATCCAATTATTGTTTTGCCTGATGCAGATATGGAAATGACCACTCGCATCGCTGCGGATAGTGCCTTTGGTTGTGCGGGACAAAGATGTTTAGCCGCTTCGATTGCAGTGACGGTAGGTGAAGCGCGACGTAGTTTTAGTGATGCGATCGCACAAGTTGCTACTAACCGCATAGTCGGTAATGGTTTAGACCAAGGTGTGGAAATGGGTCCCGTGATTTCGACTCAAAGCCAGACGCGGATTGAAGGCTTAATCCAAAAAGGGAAAGATGAAGGGGCAAGGCTATTAGTAGACGGGCGCAAACCGCAAATTTCCGGTTATGAAGATGGCTATTTTATACGCCCGACGATTCTACAAGATGTGAATCCAGCAGGAGAAATCGCTAAAACCGAAATTTTTGGTCCGGTATTGAGTTTAATGCATGTAAACACGATTGATGAGGCGATCGCACTCGTAAACAGCGGACAATACGGGAACATGGCATGTTTATTTACTACCAGTGGGGCAGCTGCACGGAAGTTTCGGTATGAGGCGGAGGCGGGGAATATTGGGATTAATATTGGAGTGGCTGCACCAATGGCGTTTTTTCCCTTTAGCGGTTGGAAGGAAAGCTTTTTCGGCGACTTGCACGGGCAAGGAAACCATGCGGTAGAATTTTTTACTCAAACTAAAGTTGTTGTGGAACGTTGGCGCGATGAATGGGCAAGGCAGTTTTAATTGGGAGTAGGGGAGTTAGGAGTTAGGAGATGTAGAGACGCGAAATTTCGCGTCTCTACAGGAGTTAGGAGTTAAAAATTTTACTCTTTACCCTTTCCCCCTTATCCTTTCTGCTTTCCCTCACTCCCTACTCCCTACTACCCAATTTCAGGTTCGCGCAAATGCCAATCGGTTGATTGTTCGTATGCATATGCGACTTGAAATAATTGGTCTTCGCGCAAAGCATTGCTAATTAACTGCAACCCAATCGGCATTCCCGCATCATCGAAACCACAAGGTACGCTAATACCGGGCAACCCTGCCAAATTAACAGGAATTGTCATTAAATCAATCAAGTACATGCTTAAGGGGTCAGTGCTTTTTTCTCCTGCTTTGAATGCAGTAGTAGGGGCAACCGGACTTACCAAAACATCAACTTGTCCAAAAGCCTTTTCAAAGTCTTGTTTAATTAATGTCCGCACCTTTTGCGCTTTCAAGTAATAAGCATCGTAATAACCCGCAGAAAGCGCATAAGTACCAATCATAATTCGGCGCTTTACCTCAGCACCGAAACCAGTTGCACGGGTGCGGGTATACATCGAAAGCAGATTATCAGCATCTTTAGCACGCATCCCGTATTTCACACCGTCGTACCGCGCTAAATTTGCACTCGCTTCCGAAGGAGCAATAATATAGTAGCTTGGTAAACCGTAACGGAATCGCGGACAGGAAATTTCCACAACTTCTGCACCCAAAGCTTTAAGTTGTTCGATAGCAATATTGACAGCTTGCTCAACTTGTGGGTCTAAACCTTCGCCAAAAGTTTCCTTAATAATTCCAATCCGGATTTTTTTACCATTACCTTTAAAATCCGGTGTCAAATTTGCAGTATAGTCGGGAACCTCAACCTTTAAACTCGTCGAATCTTTGGGGTCATATCCAGCGATCGCATTCAACAATATCGCCGAATCTTCAACGCTACGGGCAAACGGTCCAATTTGGTCTAAAGAAGAAGCAAATGCAACTAACCCATACCGCGAAACCATCCCATAAGTTGGTTTCATCCCCACCACACCGCAAAACGAAGCAGGTTGACGAATCGAACCACCCGTATCCGAACCCAGCGATACCACGCACTCACCTGCTGCCACCGCAGACGCGGAACCACCTGAAGAACCACCGGGAACCCGCGACAAATCCCAAGGATTTGCAGTTTGTTGGTAAGCTGAGGTTTCCGTCGAACCACCCATTGCAAACTCATCAAGATTGGTTTTACCAACCATCACCGCACCCGCATCAAACAACTTTTGGGTGACAGTTGATTCATAAGGTGGTACAAAATTTTCTAAAATCCGCGAAGCACAAGTTGTCGGAATTCCTTTAGTACACATATTGTCCTTAATACCAATAGGAATTCCCGCCAACATACTAATATCTTCCCCCGCAGCGATTTTCGCATCTACAGCACGCGCCTGTTCTAATGCCCGTTCTGCGGTCACGCATAAAAAGCTGTGTACTTTTGGTTCTAACGCTTGAATGCGGTCTAAGGACTCCTGCGTAATTTCAACAGCAGAACGTTCTTTTTTGACTAATTGTTCGTGCAACTTGCGGATGGATACCATAATAATTCCTTTATTTATTTAGGGAGTAGGGAATTAGGAATTAGGAGTTAAGAGTAGCCCGCGACAGGAGTGGAACTAAAATACGCTTCTTCTTTGTGCCCTTTGTGTCCTTTGTGGTTCAATATGAAGATTTTTTTTGAACCACAAAGGACGCATACGCGCTGAGTCCTAAGAGGACTCGCTCCGCGTTAGCGTTCGCGTAGCGTTGCCGCAGGCTAGCTTCGCCTTAGCGATACGCGTTCCCACAGGGTAGAACGCAAAGGAAGAGAAAAATTAGCAATTTTAGACTAGTTTTTACCCACCAAGACGCGGGCTAGAGTTAAGAGTTAGGAGTTAAAAATATTTTCTTTTCCTTTTACCCTTTTCGCTTTTCCCCCATTCCCTACTCCCTTCCTTCCAAATCATAGATTTTAGTATAGGTTGGGTTGTAATGGTCAGTTAAGTTTCAGCATATCGACTGCGGCAGTCGTCAAAACTTGCTTTAAATTAGATATATTCGACAGGTGAAATCAACAAAATAGTTGATTCTCCAACTTTTCTGAGGTTACGATTATGGTCAAAATAGTTACTCGAAAATCTATCGGCGTGCAAAATGTTTATGACATTGGAGTTGAGCGCGACCATAATTTCCTCATTAAGCAGGGGTTTGTCGCCTCTAACTGTTTCAACAAATCTCACTCTACAGCCTATGGATATGTAACTTATCAAACTGCGTACTTAAAAGCTAATTATCCCCTAGAGTATATGGCGGCACTGCTAACCGCGAATAGTGGCGATACCGAAAAAGTGCAAAGGTATATTTCCACCTGTTCGAGTATGAATATCCAAATCGACCCGCCAGATGTTAACCGTTCGGGAGTAGATTTTACCCCATCGGATGGGAAAATTATGTTTGGACTGTCGGCGGTGCGAAATTTAGGACAGAATGCGATCGCATCCATACTCGAAGCACGCTCTAAGGGTGGCGATTTTTCGACATTGGGGGATTTTTGCGATCGCGTTGATTTGCGTGCCGCCAACCGCCGTACATTAGAATCATTAATCTATTGCGGTGCTTTTGATAAAATACAAAACAACCGCCAGCAACTTATCAAAGACCTTGAATTCGTTTACGATTGGGCACAATGCCGCGCTAAAGACCGCGCTAGCGGACAGGGCAACCTCTTCGACCTGCTTGGAGGTGGTTTCAGCAGTAACGGTAACGGTAACGGTAACTCAAAGAATAACGGATTTGACTCCGCACCCAAAGCTAAACCCGTCCCCGACTTCCCACCCCAAGAAAAACTGCGACGCGAAAAAGAATTACTCGGTTTCTACGTCTCCGACCATCCCCTCAAATCAATCCGCCAATCTGCAAAAGTTCTAGCACCGATGAACCTGTCCCAACTTGCCGACCAAAAAGAAGGTAGCCTAATTTGTGCGGTCATTATGCTCAACGGTGTCATCAAAAGAGTTACCAAAAAAGGCGACCCAATGGCAATTTTACAAATCGAAGACTTAACCACACAATCCGAAGCCGTTGTCTTTCCTAAAGTTTACGAACATATTAGTTCGATACTCCAAGTTGATGCGCGTCTAATTATTTGGGCAAAAGTAGACTCGCGTGAAGACAAAAAACAATTAATCGTAGACGATGCCGAAACCGTGGAAACAGTTCAAATGGTCATGGTAGAACTAACTCCCCACCAAGCTACTACTATTGAAGAACAAGACAATTTACGAAATATCTTAACGAAACTATCAGGGGAACGAGAAAAGGCAAAAGTCCCCGTTATCGGTATCGTTCAAGCTGGAGGTTATCGCCAACTCGTCCGCTTCGGCAGACAATTTTGGGTGCAGGACTCTATCAACGCTATCAACGCTTTACAAAATGCTCATTTTAATGCTCGTATTCAACCGTTAACGAATTAGGGGAGTAGGGAGTAGGGAATGGAGAAAGGATAAAAAATATTTTTAACTCAATAATAGACGCGAAAATAGACGCGAAATTTCGCGTCTCTACATCGACTAACTCCCCACTTTCTACTTCCTATGTTGACAACTTGCGAAATGCGCTGGTTTTTCCCTGGTAGCATCCCAGAATCAATAGAAACCTGGTTTCAGCAAAATATTACTAACTCGCAGCAGCAACCAGAAGAACGTACCGACGTATATCTTTACTCGCCTAACTGCAATTTTATGGGTATAAAATTACGACAGGGGCGCTTAGAAATTAAGTGGCGTAATACAGAATTAGGCGTACTAAAATTGGGCGAATTTGCGGAAGGAAAAGCCGAAAAATGGGATAAATGGCTGTGTAATGATAAGAGCGGAGAGACCTTTCAACCCGCTCAAGTAGTAGCAAATCCGATCTGGGTAAGTGTAAAAAAAGTTCGTTACTCGCAATTTTTTCAAGTAATATCTGAGTCAAAACCGCAACTTTTAGCAAGCGATGCTCATGAAGGAGCAGCCAAGGGCGATCGCAATGGAAGTAGTGATAATGGTTGTAGTGTTGAAATCACTCATTTAACAGTTCAACAAAGTACCTGGTGGAGTCTGGGATTTGAAGCGACTGGTGAAGAATCAAAGTTGATGGAAAGTCTTCAGATAACAGCAAATTCGGTTTTCGATACTTATGACGGTTTTAAGTTACTTGCTGAAAATTCTTTTGCTTATCCCCACTGGCTTGGGATTATTTACTAGCACTACTGGTTCATGTCATTAGTTTTGACCTTTTCGAGAAGGCGTAGGTTGGGTGGAACGAAGTGGAACCCAACATTTAATAGTTGGGTAACGCTAACGCGCTACACCCAAGCTACAACTTACGATTGGGCAAAATAAATGAAATAGACCACTACCCTAACGCAAACAAAGTCACTTTGCGATATAACCCCATTTTTTATAAGTTGTGCCATGATAGCTAAGGTCAAATGCGTAACCATCTGTTAGGATGGCAGGCATCCGTTTGCACATCATGATAATTGACCGAATCAAGCCTGTAGCGGGATTTATGACGAGTTGTTCAACTTGTTTGATAACATGGTGCGTAATTTTGCTTTGTAAAGGTGTATCCTCAATCAACAACTATGCTCGTAATTGCCGACATTGAAACCTTCGATAGCAATTAGAGTAAAGGTGATTATTCATACAAACCAATTAGGAGTAACAAATGCCTTTAAAGAATTATGGTGTTTTAAAAGGTCGGGCTATCGATAGCAAACTAGGTGAAGGACAAACCCCTCACTATCAAGTGCTGATTGCAGATGGGGAAGTTAAGCATCGTATTGCTATCAACGTCAAATCGAAACTAAGTCCTTCAGAATTGTTTTACTTAGTCAATGACAAGTTTGACCATCCCATCCTTAAAGGGTTAATAGAATTAGAAAATGGCTTTCATCCATTAGAACGGAAACCTAGTGGAGGAGGACTCGACTTTATTCGGGGTAATTTGTTCGATGTAACGCAAATGAAACCCTTACCTCATAACGTCCCCGGTCCCGATAACGATTTGAACGAGTTAATCGAGTTGTATATTAAACGCGCAATCGAAAGCGAAGATACCTCGATTTACGCATTTGGTGAGAAGTGGGGACCCGAAGCAGATAAAGAAGATAAGTATTTCGGGTTTCTGCCCGGTAATGGTATCCACGATATCCACATGAATCAGGGCAATGCGGGTCAATTCCAAAGGGATAATGGTGTTTGGCAAGATGGGGGATTATTAATTCATTATCCATCGCGTCAGCAATGGGTAGGCATATTTTTAGCATTCCAATCGCAGTCCTTCCACACCGACGACACCACCGGCAACCGCATCGACAATATTGGAATTACCACAACATCTGCCGCAGTTCGCATTGTTGCAGCAATGGTCAATCCGCTGGGTAAAGACACTGATAAAGAAACAGTGCTTTTAATCAACACTTCACCCGAAGCAGTTGATTTAACAGGATGGGCATTAGCAAACAAGCTCAAATCGAAGCATCCACTCAGCGGCACAATTAATCCAGGTGAAGTATTAAAAGTTGCTTTGAGCCAAAATACTGACCTTAGCAACGAAGGTAGTATTATCACCCTTCTCGATAACAGTGGTCTGAAAATTGACGGTGTTTCTTACACCAAAGACGATGCTCAAAAACAAGGTTGGACAATAGTATTTTAAGAAGAGGGAGTAGGGAGTAGGGAGTAGGGAAGAAAAAAAAGGGACAGAAGGAAGTGGAGGGAGTGAAGGAAGTAGAGTGAGTAAAAAAATTATATTTACAACTCCTAACTCCTAACTCCTAACTCCTAACTCCTAACTCCCTACTCACTCGACTTGCAAAACGACTAATGTCATATCATCGATATTTGGTTTATCCGCACCGATAAATTGATAGACTTTATCGAACATATAATCGAGAATTTCCTCCGGACTAGTGAAAATGCGACAAGCTGTTTTTAAACTAGCAATCAGGTTTTCTTCGTCAAAGCGATCGCCACTTGCAGACGCAGCATCGGTCAATCCATCGGTATAATAAATAACGACATCGCCTGATTCCAATTTGACTTCCCCATCTTCATATTGGCTGTTGGCATCCAGTCCAATCAGCATTCCCAATGTATCCAATCGCGTTACAGTCTTCGTCGCAGCGTGCCACCACAACGGTGGATTGTGTGCGGCATTGCTAAACGATAGCGATCGCGTTTCTGGGTCAAATTCCGAATAAAACAATGTTACGAAGCGGTTAGAATTTTCCAAATCCGCGTACATAACCTGATTCAAATTCTGTAAAATTCGTCGCGGTGGATGACCGTGCAATACTTCACCCCGCAGCATTCCCCGCATCATCGTCATAATCAACCCAGCGGGAACACCTTTACCCATCACATCCCCAACTACCAAACCCCAACGACCGACTTCGACAATTTCATCTTTACCTTTATCTTTACTAGGTCGAATTTGATTGTGGGTAGTAGGAATAAAATCATAATAATCCCCACCAACCCGATTTGCAGGTTTACAACGCGCAGCTAGGGAAATACCCGGAATGGTTGGACATTGACGCGGTAAAAGTCGTCTTTGAATTTCAGCCCCAATTTCTAATTCTTGGTCAAGCCGTTCTTTTTTCCGCAATTCAACTGCTAATTCGTCATTTTCTATTGCTACAGCAGTTTGGTCTGCCACCAATCGAACTAACTTTTGTCGCGTTTCCGTCCAAGTATAGTCGGAGTCGCGGCTTAAAACATACAGCCACCCTCGTTCGTTATGCTTCACCAGTATCGCCGTTCCGAATATTTGCATATCCGGACCTAAAAAGCGATGCATCTGGTCATCTAACATCCCGGTTGTAGTAGTTAGCGGTGCAGAAGAAGCTAATAGTGTAATTTCGCTACTAGCAGTTTCAAGGGCTTTGCGAATATTTTTACGCTGACGGCTATCCTGCCAGTGCAGTTGTTCTAACCGCACTTGCCCGTTAGGTTTGTAAAGAAATAAGGCACTACCATCGGCATCGGTAACTCGCGTTGCCATTAACGGAATCAGTTCGAGAAACTGATTCAAATTATTAAAGCTTCTGAGGGCAAATCCTAAAGAACTAAGTAAGTCTTGAATTTTATTCTGTTCGCGGTGTAGCCGTGCCACAAGTTCTTTCAACGCCACAACTGGGGTCACGTCGGTTGCGGCGCTTGTGTTGCTGTCAGTGGGTTGAGAGGGTGTTTGAGGCACAGGTAAAAGTATTATTTCAATTTAATTACGCAGATTTTAAGCTATCTAGAATTACGACTTTCAGCATTGCTACACCATATTGGGATAAAGGTTGTCCTTTTTGCAAGCGTATAAAGACGTATCGCAGAAATTTTATATTAATTCCATTTTCTTATACAAGTTCTTAATAATTCTTGGCATTAGAAATTACATCATTTTGGCTCAATAGCTATTCGGGCAACCGCAGTATTTACCACTATATATAAAAATATTTTTAGATTTCCATAACTAGATATACATAACATATATCCTGAGACTGAAATAATACTTTTGAAGAAGGAAGAAGGAAGGAAGGAAGGAAGAAGGAAAGAAGGAAGAAGGGTATTTATATATAGGGATTTTAACCCTTGTTCAAAACAAGCAACCCTAAAAGCGGTCGGAATTTTAACCTCAAAATTTGATAAATGTTTAATTTTTGAGTCTAAGTAGAAAAGTTCAAAAAAACCTACTTATGTAACGAAACGTAAAGTCACCTAAAACCCTCTTCCCTTCTATATTCTGCCTTCTGTTTTCTCGCTTCTATATTCTGCCTTCTGTTTTCTCCCTTGTTTCAACGACGAATATTCATGCCCACCTATTTATTATTTTTAGTGATATTGGCATCTAGGAGGGGTAACAGGTCTGAGGGGTCGAGGGTTGTAGGGTTTTAACCCAATTTCCAAATAAAAAATAATTAGCGATACTTTGGGGAAGTTAGGAGTTAAGAGTTAAGAGTTAGGAATTAAAGGCTTTAAATTACATCGCTTCTGTAAGCACTAAATATAGAGGAGTGTGGGTTTTTCGTTCCCATCATCAAACAAAAGTAAAAGCGCAAATTGCGGGTTGATTTAATTGCCTATACTGAATTAAAGAAAAAACTAAAACTACGACTAATTTTCAATGTACAGTAATAAAACCCTCCAAATAAGATATGCAAAAATTGCACCATTAAGGTGAGTTTTTTGCAAAAGAAGTAAAATTTATAGCGACCTAATTAGGCAAGGACTGACAATAAACGTAAGTACCTTGCTTGTTCTAATTTCAATTGATGATAGCAGATGCCTAATTATTTGATTAATTAGTTTTGAAAAAAATCTGAAATCAAAACTAATTAATCTTAGCGGGTTACGTTGTCACGTTCAATTTAGCCACTTAATAGCGCTTCGACAAATTCGTAGCTTGAGAAAGGACGTAAGTCTTCGATTCCTTCACCTGCACCAATAAAGCGAATCGGTAAGCCTAATTGCTTAACGACTGCGATCGCAACGCCACCTTTGGCAGTACCATCAAGTTTGGTTAAAACTACACCGCTAAGTTGAGCCGCTTCGGAAAATACCTCAGCTTGTCGCAATCCATTTTGACCTAAGGTAGCATCGAGAACCAACAGTGATTCTACTTTGGCATTTGGGGCTTTTTTATCGATAATTCGGCGGATTTTACTGAGCTCGTCCATCAAATTCTTCTTGTTTTGCAGCCGTCCTGCGGTATCTACCAACAATAACTCGGTATCGCGGGCATTTGCAGCGGCGATCGCATCGAAAACTACGGCAGCAGGGTCGGTATTTTTCCCCAGATTGGAAATGACTTCAACATTACTGCGCGTCCCCCAAACCCGCACCTGTTCCACAGCAGCTGCACGGAAGGTATCGGCTGCTCCAATTAGGGTTTTATAGCCGGATTTTTGCGATAAATGAGCAAGTTTACCGATAGTGGTAGTTTTTCCCGCACCATTGACACCAGTTATCAACCAAATATTCAAAGTCTCTTTTTCAGGGAAAAAACTCGGTCTTTGCGATTTTTCAATTGGTGCATCAAGCATATCCTTAAGGATAGTTTTTAGATATGCGATCGCAGCATCGGGAGGTAATACTTCTTCGCGCAGTCGCTTCTGCAAAGCAGCAATAATATAGTCGGTTGCCTCAACTCCCACATCCGCTTGCAGGAGCAATGCTTCAATTTCCGTCACTGCCGCTTGATTCAGCGGACCCTGACCAACAATTGCCTTCAGTTGGTTAACAATGTTACGACGGGTTTTATCTAGCCCCTGGCGTAGCTTTTTCAACCAATTGATTTCCTCAATCGAAACATCCTCAGCGCGTCTTCCCTGTGCTGCCAGTACTTGTGCCGACCACACAAAGCCGTCATCAAGCGCATCGGGTACTTCTATTACTGCGTCGGGTGTTGTCGTTGTAGCATCTGCTACAGGTTCCACTTCGACCATCGCGCTGGCAATTAATCGTTCCTGCCTAGCTTGCCGTTCGGCGGCAGCGCGTTCTAGAAACGATAGCGCGGCTGGTGCTGGTTCCGGTGCAATTACATCATTTGTGGCGGATTCAACAATAACAGGCTCGACAACATCGGCTTCTACAATATTTGCTACATCTTTAACAGTATTTTCCTCAGTCGCTGCTATTTCCTTTACTGGCGCGATTTCAACGGGCGATGCGACTGGTTCTATTTCAGCATCGGCGGCACTAACTAAATTTTCTTCGGGTGGCGCAGTTTCAGTTGCTGCAACTTCTTTCACTTCAGAAGTATCATTTACTACCTCTGTCTCCGGAATTTGTTGCTTTTGTTGTATATTTTTGTAAGCAGCCTTAGCAAAAGCCAGCATATCAACTGCCTCTGGCGGAGGCGAATCAGCCGTTGGGGTTGCATCGGTTGATTCGGGTGGCGATTCGTTTGCAGGGGATTCTGGTTGCTCTTGCGGAGTATTAGAGGATTCGTTATGTTGACGACGGAACCAATTAAAAACCATTGCAGCTAACTATATTAGTTGGAAGGGGAAAGGGTAGCCCAGTTAAAGTGACTATTAAAATTTATTTTATTTCTCCGTGCCATTCTTTAAGCTATCTGCTTTTGTTCGGTGACTCGACGTAAAACTCCATTAATAAATCGATGACCATCGGCTTCGCTGTAACGTTTGGCAAGTTCTACAGCTTCGTTGATTGCCATTCGGTCTTCAAGTTTCAAAAATACCATTTCCGTTACGGCGATACGCAAA
Organism: uncultured Calothrix sp.; assembly: GCA_964242965.1. GTDB lineage: Bacteria > Cyanobacteriota > Cyanobacteriia > Cyanobacteriales > Nostocaceae > JANNFJ01. Next base: position 12,194 of record CAXTCQ010000241.1, read on the forward strand.
ATGTCGCGGTCGATTTGAGCAAGACGGTTGACTTGCCAATCAATTAAGGCTGTATTGATTCGTTCGTCGATGGCAGTTTGATTCTCGTTTACAGTTCGGACAATTTGAATCGCGTATCGCGCTACTTCTTTATCTTGATTGGCAAGTTGAATCAATTCCGGAAATTCGAGTGCTGCACCCAACTGATTAATCGCAGTTTGGGCGCAAGTTACAGCTTCTTTGAGCATAGTTCGTGCTGTATTCAAGTCACTAGCACGAGTTTCGCTAGTTAAGAGACGGTCGTTACTGCGTTGTAATTCAGCAGTCGCGGTGTCGAGAGTATCTTGAACTTCAGTACGGAGAGTGCGAACTGCTGCTAGTACAAGCTTGGGCAGTTGTTCCTCGGTCAACTTTTTCGGGTTCGCTGGCAACTGACTGAGGCTTAAAAGAGCCAGTTCGCGGGCGATTTGACGGGGTTTACGTTCTTGCATATTAAGTAATGTAGGGGTAAGGGGGTAAGGG
>CAXTCQ010000242.1:0-12560 GCA_964242965.1 uncultured Calothrix sp.
AGGAAAAGGGGCTACTTCTAGTCTATACCCTAACCGCCTTGGCGGTTGCTATAACTCAGTCAGGTCAGAAAGTGTTGGGGATAGTTATCAATGGGGTGAATGTCAAAAGCGAACCGGATAGTTATTTCTATTACACCAAAGAACGACAAGTAGAACAAGTTTCAGCGTCTGCTACAAGGAACAACAAAAAGATATTAACATCCCAAATCAATCGGGAAGAAGCTTAATACTCTGTGAAGTAAAGTGGAAAATATAACTGTCTTAGGCATTATTATGATGGCTATTTTTCCACTGAAGAGGAAGCATAATTAAAAGTGACTTCTACTTATTGTTCTGCGTTCATTTTCTAATAAAATATTCTCAAACTGATTTGTAAATTTTGGAGAATAAGCAATGAAAACATCTTGTTTGATTAGTAACTATAATTATGGAGAATTCATTAGAGAAGCAGTTTTAAGTGCTTTAAATCAAACAGTAAAATTTGATGAAATTATTATTGTTGATGATGCTTCTACAGATAATTCTACTGAAGTATTAGCCCAATTAGTCCAAGATACAAATATAAAGTGTATTTTGAAAGAAAAAAATCAAGGACAGCTATCATGTTTTAATGAAGCCTTTTTAGCTGCAACAGGTGACATTATCTTTTTTCTAGATGCTGATGATACTTACGACAGCAAATATCTCGAATCATCTCTGATTTTTTATAAGAGACACACCGAATGTGAGTTTATGTTTTGTGCGTATCAAAAATTTGGAGCAGTAGAGGGAATATTTAAGGCATATGAAAATGATTTAGATTTAGGCTACTCGGTAATTAAAGCCTTATACAATCGTGAATGGATTGGCTCTGTAACTTCGACATTATCGATGCGTAGAGAAGTATTAAGAAAAGTTTTACCCATTCCCCACTTAGAAGATTGGCGTGTTCGAGCTGATGACTGTTTGGTATGGGGTGCTTCTTTGGTAGGAGCGAAAAAGTTCTATATGTCTGAACCTTTAGTGATGTATCGAATACATCAAAAGAATAACTACCATAATAGTAAAAGCAAGGTTCTTGACTTAGATAGAAGCTACGAGTATAAAAGGTATTGGAAATGCAATTCTTTGTTTAATTACATTCTGAAAAAAAATAATTTAAGTTCTCCACTCTTATTAGCTATAACTTCTTTAAATGAATTAAAAACAATACCATGTCCGGAACTCAAAGATTTCCGCTTGTATCTAAAAACAATATTTCTGTTTGAGCCGAATGTTTACTGGAAAGTTAAAGGAATCGTTCTATTATTCAGCTATTTTTTTAAATTCTTTATAAGCGGAAAATTTCAAAAGGTAACAACGAGCGCGTAGGAATTTAGATAAAGCTATAAGCACGAGTCTAAATTGAACAAGAATGACGAAACTTAAGGGTAATTAATTATAAGTAAATGAAGATTGAAAACTTTTCAAAAAACTTGTTACAATTTAAATCTCGTTCTCAGCTACGTGCAATTATTGCGAATACAGGTTGGCTGTTTGGCGATCGCATTCTGCGTATGGGTGCAGGATTATTCGTGGGAGTATGGGTAGCACGTTACTTAGGAAAAGAGCAGTTTGGTCTTTTTAACTATGTTTTAGCTTTTGTAAGCTTATTTACTCCAGTTTTCACCTTGGGACTTGACGATGTAGTTGTTCGCCATCTAGTACGTAAATCATCAAACTCAAATGAAATATTGGGAACCACCTTTTGGTTAAAACTACTGGGTGGAATTACCTCGGTGTTACTAGCAGTCGCTTGCATGTTTTTCTCAGGTGAGAGGGAAACATTCAAGATATCGCTAACTGTAATTTTAGCAATGGCTGGAATTTTCAGGGCTAGCGATACTATCGAACTATGGTTTCAGTCGCAGGTGCAGTCAAAATACAGTGTAATTGCTAAAAACGTAGCGTATCTGCTCAATACCTTTATCAAAATAGCCTTAATTTTAACCAATGCTCCTTTGCTGGCTTTTGCCTGGGTGACATTAGCAGAATTTATCATGAGTGCGGTTGGTTTAGCAACGATTTACCAAGTTAAAGTATCTTCATTTCGTTTATGGAAATGGAATTATGCTACTGCTACTCGGCTGATGAAGGAGGGTTTACCTCTGATTTTTTCAGGGTTCGCTATCATGATTTTTATGAAAATTGACCAGGTAATGATAGGTCAAACGATCGGAAATACCGAAGTTGGTATTTATTCTGCTGCGGTGCGGATTTCTGAGATTTGGTACTTTATCCCGACAACTATCGTCGCTTCGGTTGCTCCTTCGATATATGCAGCTAAGGAACAATCAGAAAGTCTTTACTACAAACGCATCGGGCAATTACTGCGGTTACTAGCAGGTATAGCGATCGCTATATCCATACCCATGACATTTTTATCGGGAAACATCGTTACGGTGATGTTTGGAAGTGAATTTGCGGAAGCAGGACCTATATTAGCAGTTCATATCTGGACTTCCTTGTTTGTCTTCATGGGTGTGGCAACGTCACCCTGGTTTATTGCTGAAGGATTGAACAATGTTTCTTTAGGGAAGACTTTACTTGGGGCAATTTTAAATGTCATTCTCAACTTCATGCTGATTCCTGAGTATAAAGGACTTGGGGCGGCGATCGCAACTATAGTTGCTCAAGCGGTTGCTGCTTTTTTAAGCAATGGATTTGATAAAAGAACGCAAAAATTATTTAAAATTCAGCTTCGATCGATTCTTCCTTTCCCAATGTCTTAAGTTTTCTTAATCTCCCGTGCATTCAGGACAACAATCAAACAAATTAACTAAATAAAGTATGAATACTCCAGTTACCTTTATTATTTTCAAACGACCCGAAACTACACAGAAAGTTTTTGAAGCGATTCGTCAAGCCAAGCCAACAAAGCTCTTTGTAGTTGCCGATGGACCGCGCATAGACCGCGATGGTGAGGTTGATAAGTGTGAAGCTGCTCGTGCAATTATTGATAAAGTTGACTGGGACTGCGAAGTCATCAAAAATTACTCCGATATTAACTTAGGTTGTGCGAAACGAGTTTCTAGCGGTTTAGATTGGGTCTTTAACAATGTTGAAGAAAGTATTATTTTAGAAGACGATTGTATCCCTCACCCGACTTTTTTTCAGTTTGCCGAAGAATTACTGGACAAATATCGAGATGACAGTCGAATTGCGTCAATCACTGCACAAAATGCTCAATTAGGACGCAAACGTACTAATTATAGTTACTATTATTCGCGTTACAGTCATTGCTGGGGATGGGCAACTTGGAAACGTGCTTGGCAGTATTACGATTTGCATATCAAACTTTGGCAAGAAATCAAAGCAAGTAATATTTTGAGTCATATTTTAATCGACCCGAAAGCAGTCAGTTATTGGAACAAAGTATTTGACTCTATTTCTAAAAATCCTACTGGTATAACCTGGGACTATCAATGGACATTTGCTTGTTGGATGCAGGGTGGTTTAAATATTATTCCTACGCATAACTTAGTATCGAATGTCGGTGTTGGCGCGGATTCGACTCATTTTACTTCTGACCAAGAATTCTCATACATCAATATACCGACAAAACCAATGGAATTTCCTCTAAAGCATCCTCCTTACATAGTTCGTAACTCTGAAGCCGATAATTTTATTCAAAACACTGTGTATACAAATAATCAGATACACATGATGCAACAGAGGTTCAAGAAAGTACTCCAATACTTATTAAAAACTCAACCTTTACCAAAAATAGATAATCTCTTGAAGCTTAATTATAGATAGATGTAGTTCTGTTTAGATACCCGACTTCCAAAATCGGGCATCGAGCTTATTATCGCTTGAGTGAAACGTTGAGGTTACTAGTTTAAAGCTAAATTATGAAAGTCAAATTATCAGAAAAAATATTAACTGTTATATTATTGCTAATTGCGGTAGGAGCTTTAGCAATCAAACCCGCACAAGAAATTTCTCCGACTCCACTGGGGGGGGCAATAGTCGATACATTATTAAATGCTGTATCATATGCAATCTTAATTTATTTAATTTTACGTCTTTGGAAAGGATTTATTTATGTAGGAAGCAAAGGTGTATTGCAGTTACTATTACTAGCAATAATTTTATTTTCTGTTTTATGGTCGGCAGATATGAGTTCAAGCTTAGACTACCTGAAAGGTTTAATAAGAATCTATTTGCTAGCAATCTATTTAGCGATGCGTTATAGCATCAGAGAACAAATGCGTTTGATAGCGATCGCACTTGGTACATCCGCAGTATTATCGATAGTTTTGTCATCAATCCCTAGCTTCGGTGGAATTCATAAAGCACCCGAATTAGCTGGAATGTGGAGCGGAATTTTTGGTCATAAAAATGAATTAGGTTACATGATGGCTTGGAGTGCAGGAGTTTTTTCGCACCTCGCTCTTAGTGTCAATCGATTTCGTTGGCTAATGTGGGGAATATTTGGCATATCTGTATGTTTAATTATTCTGTCGCGTTCTACAACATCTTTAACGATATTAATAACAATGATATCGCTGATACCTTTGTACCGAAGTATTCAAAAAACTAACTACAAACTACAGGTAATTATGGTTAGTTTTGCATTGTTACTACTCATTTGTATTTCAATGTTTCTTGTAAGTAATGTCGAAAGTTTAGTTGGGGCATCGGGTAAAGATTTAACATTGAACGGACGTACCGATTTATGGGACTTTATCTTTGCGAAAATTTTTGAAAGACCTTGGTTCGGTTATGGATTCTACGGTTTTTGGGATAGCAGCGTTGCCGATAGTTTACGAAGACAACATCCTTGGGCAAGTAATGCTCATAATGGTTTTTTAGAGATGATTTTAGAATTAGGAATTGTCGGTTTTACAGTCTTTGCGGCTGGATTGATTCGGTTTGTAATCATGGCACTAAATCGAATTGTATCGATAGCAAATAAACCAGAAGATTATTGGTCGATGCAAATGCTAGTTATCATCATCATTATCAACTTTTCCGAAGCGAGATTATTAGGTCCAAGTTGGAATTGGTTGATGTATATAACAATGTCACTATCGCTAACTTTGAGCGAACACATGAATAAAAAAGCCTATTCTAGTCGTTTTAATAGCTCGCTATCGATTACAAATTCACTTACATAATTATATTGAGGTTAACAAATATGAACATTTTACATCTGAGTACTCACGATACGAGCGGTGGAGCAGCGCGGGCAACATATCGCTTACACAAAGGTTTGCAGAATTTGGGATTGCGATCGCAGATGCTGGTACAAGAAAAACACAGTAGCGATAAAACAGTAATCGCACCAAAAATTAGATTGTTTCAAGGTATTGCAAAAACAAAGTTAACATTTGAAACTTTGCCGTTAAAGTTTTATAAACAAAGGAAGAATACTCCATTTTTCATACAATGGTTGCCAGACCGAGTTGTTCCTCACGTAGCTCGAATTAATCCCGATATTATCAATCTGCACTGGGTAAGCGCAGCTTTTATGCAAATCGAGACATTTGCTAAACTCAAGCGTCCCTTGGTTTGGACGCTTCATGATATGTGGGGATTCACTGGGGGTTGCCATGTGACTGGAGAGTGCTTGCGCTATACCGCATCTTGCGGTGCTTGTCCTCAACTCAACAGCAGCAATAACAATGATTTGTCGCATTGGACATGGCAACGTAAAGTCAAAGCTTGGAAAGATTTAAATTTAACTCTTGTTTCACCAAGTACTTGGTTAGCTGATTGCGCTAGTTCTAGTTCCATTTTCCGAAATACACGAATCGAGGTAATTCCACATGGACTTGATACGCAAAAATTCCGACCTCTCAATCAACGTTTAGCGCGAGAAATCCTCAATTTACCTCAAGATAAGAAGTTAATTTTATTTGGTGCTTTAGATGCAACCAGCGATAGAAATAAAGGATTCCATTTATTGTTGCTAGCACTACAACAATTAAGTATATCTGGCTACAATGATAATTGCGAAGTTGTAATTTTCGGTGCATCGCAACCAGAAAACCCCCCGAATTTGGGTTTCAAAACGCACTATTTAGGACATTTATACGATGACATTTCTTTAGTAAGTGTTTACTCAGCGGCTGATGTGATGCTCGTACCATCGCTTCAAGAATCGTTTGGACAAACTGCTTCCGAGTCTTTAGCTTGCGGGACTCCGGTTGTAGCTTTTAATTCGACTGGCTTAAAAGATATTGTTGACCATCAAGAAAATGGTTATTTAGCCAAACCGTATGAGGTTGAAGATTTTGCTAAAGGAATTACTTGGATACTCGAAAATACCGAGAGACTTGAGAAACTTTCCTTTCACGCACGCGAGAAAGCAGAACGAGAATTTAGCTTAGAACTTCAAGCACGTCGTTATTCATCTTTATTTCAGGAGATTGTTACAGAAACAAAAAAACTTTCATTTGAACATCAATTCTATAAACCTGAAGAACCGTATTTAAGTACTTAAAAAGTATTAAATTTAAAACCCTCTACGTTCAACAAAGTTCGTAAAGTTGACCGCTACTAATTCATCTAATTTAGTAAAGATTTCAATAAGTCAGGAGAAAATACTTAGATGTCAGTGCCTATTGCTTTTATAATTTGTACAGAACCCGGTCGTTTGGAAGCTCAATCTTTAATGCTTTCAGAAAGTATTCGCAAATTCTGCGGCAAGTTCAAAGATACACCTATATACAGTTTCCACCCCAGAGTTGGCGAACCGATTGCTATCCAAACTCGCAAAGCTTTTGAAGCATTAAACGTTATTCACCAACAAATACCGATTAATCAAGAGTTCCACAACTATTATTTAGCAAATAAACCCTTAGTTTGTGCTTATGCAGAACAAAATATCGATGCAGAGATTTTAGTTTTTCTAGATAGCGATAAATGTTTCTTCTCTGAACCCGAAGAATTTCTACTTCCAGCAGATTGCAACGTGCGGATGCGTCCCGAATACGGTCAAGGAGTTGGTTCCGTCGGAAGTCAAGACCCAAATGAATGGTACTGGCAGAAACTATACGAAGTTCTTGGGGTGAAGCGCGAAGTATTTGTGAACACACCAATTGGTAATAAAAAAATTAGAGCTTATTGGAATTCTGGATTAGTCGCTGTGAGAAGAAGTGCTGGTATATTTACAGCTTGGAAAGAAAATTTTCTCAAAGTAATGCATCTCAATATTAACCCTCCCCAAGGTCTTTATTTCGTCGAACAGTCCGTGCTGTCTATAACTTTATGTGCGTTACAAGAAAATGTCTCTCACTTCTCCAATGCTTACAGTTATCCATTACCCTTACATAACCGATTAGCCAAAGCAGCAAAACTCAAGCAATGGAACGAATTTGTCTCTGTTCATTATTTCAATTTGTTCTTTTATCATGATTGGAACGTACAAATCGAAAAATTGAATAATCTGAATCGAAATTCCGAAAACTACCAATGGTTATGTGAAGCAGTAACAAGACATAAAATGCCACGTACATCAGTTTTACACCGACATGTGTTGACTGTTAGAAAATTAGAGCAAAAACTAAGTGTTTTTAAATTGAATATTAACTTTAGTTCTTGGATAGAACGAGTTGCAAATCTTTAAAAATAGGACTTACGCAAAAGCCGAAACATACTCTCTTAACTCTGTGTTGTGGTTAATATTCCATAATCCCCTACGTAAGTCTTAGAAACTAGAAACTCGGTTCCCCCTCAACAATCTGAAAATTAAATCTTAATTAACAGGATGAGCAAATAATCTATGAAGCGATCGCGTTTAGCAGTAATCATGACCTGTTTCAATCGCCGCGAGACAACACTTAGTTGTCTGCGTGCCTTATCTGAACAAACAATACATACCGATGTTTACTTAACCGATGATGGAAGTTCTGATGGTACAGCCGATTACGTTAAAACTTCCTACCCCCAAGTTCAGATTCTCCAGGGAGATGGAAACCTATTTTGGGTTGGAGGAATGAGACTAGCGTTTGCGGAAGCAATGCAAAAAAATTACGATTACTATCTTTGGTTGAATGATGACACCCTACTCAACTCAGATACTCTCGAACGCTTGCTAGCTATCCATCAACAATTAATAGAACAAGGTCGGCAAAATTCCATAGTTGTTGGTTCGACGCAGGATGCGCTAACAGGAAAAGCTTCCTACGGTGGTGCGGTGAAATCTCGCAAATGGTACTCGAATAAATATGAGTTTTTAGGTTCGAGTCAGACTCTCCTTGAATGTGACACCATGTTTGGTAACTGCGTACTCATTCCTAATGCTGTCACCAAAAAAGTGGGAAATATTGATGCGGCATTTATCCACAGTTTAGGTGACTTAGATTATGGACTAAGGGCAAAAAGCCAAGGTTGCTCGATATGGGTTGCACCTGGTTATGTCGGCACTTGTAGTAAAAACTCAATCCGGAATAGTTGGGTAGATACAAAGTTATCTGCCTTAGAACGGTTAAACAAGGTAACTCAAATTAAAGCTTTTCCACTCAAAGCTTGGACTGTGTTTTGTAGTCGTCACTCCGGATCGTTCTGGTTAATTTATTGGTTCTTACCTTACTTCCGCGCTCTGATTGGTTATAAGAATTTAGCTAATTCACCAACATTTGCTGAAGATATGACCCAAGGCAATTCACAGGCTTAATACTTGCCTCTTGAGAGGAAGCAAAATTACTTTTTTATCTTCCTCATTCCTTATTCTCTTCCCGATTGCGAAAAATATCTTATGAGTAAACGTTTATTACTAGTTTCCACGCTCGATTCCAGTCAACCATTTGGAGCCTTTACTAGACCTTTTTATCTCGGACAATATCTAACCAAATATTTCGATGTTTGTCAATTGGGTTTAAATTGTTCAACGGTTGATTACGCACCTTCTGTATCTGTTGGTTCGAGGAGTCTTTCTTCATATATTAAAGCAATACAAAAGAGCATCGATGAATTTCAACCCGATGTAGTTTATGCTCAAGAAACACTACCTGGTTTAGCAGCTTTAATTTCTCTTGCAATCAAAAAAAGAGAAAATTGTTCTCTTGCATTAGATTTTCATACTTTTTCGGCATATGAATACTGGAGTCGTTTGTTTTCTGTTGCCAATCCCTTGAATGAGTTTGTACAATTGATTAAGACATATCTTGCTCAAGGATTACTAATATTTTCCGGAAAACCAATAATTGCAGCGGGTGAATCAACTCCGCAGCTCGTAAAGCAATGGTACGGCTATAATTCCAGTAATATTTACTGTGTTGGAAATGGAGTTACTGAAGACTTTTTGAATGTAGAAGCTGCGACTTCAGACCCATTTGAAAAACTACGACCAGCAAAGATAGTCGTTCTTGTTGCACCGAAAACATTTCAGTTTCCAAGTAATGATATGTCAGTATCTATGGCGATTGATGTCGCTAAATACTTGGAAAATTATCACGACAAAGTTCAATTTGTGGTAATTGGTCGTGATGCAAAAGACATTCAACAATCGCTACCATCGAATATACATTTTCTCGGATTTTTACCAGCACGTAAAGATTTTATCAATCATTTACATCATGCAAATATTGGCTTTTTACCATTCCCCAAGCAGGCGGTTGCGGGTGGAGCGCGTAATAAAACATTAGATTATTTTGCTAGTAAAAAGTTAGTAATCTCTACACCTGAAGGGATGAGAGGTTTAGAAGAATTTCAGCATTTAAAACATTTATTGGTTTCAGGGTATGCAATTGAAGAAGTTGCCAATCTAGTACTTGACGCAGCTTTGAATTTAGATAAATATCAACCCCTTGCAGATGCCGCTCATACTCTAATTCGTGAGAAATACTCTTGGAGTGCCAAAGCACAAAATGTTGCAGAAGTCTTGATGTCGGTGAATAAAAATCAGTTAATAACGACGAATGCATAATTATCGTTTTACCAGAAAATTAAATATCTGCTGAAATGATTTTGAAAACTAGATACTTTGAGAAAGTAACAAACTTTTGATATGAGAAAAAGACGATTACAATATCTCGGCGTACAAGTGGATGCCCTCGCTATCCCTGAGTTGAATTCCTTAATCGAAGAATCTGTCGAGCAGAATCAGAAATGGATTATTGCCAATCACAACTTGCATAGTCTTTATCTGTACCACAATGACCCGAAGATGCGTGCTTTCTATGCGAAAGCCGAATATACGCACATCGATAGTATGCCTTTAGTTTTGATTGGCAAGCTTTTAGGTTTTCCACTGAAGCGAGAACAAAGAGTCACTTATGCTGACTGGGTGTGGCCCTTGATGGCGGAAGCTTCTCGTCAAAACTGGCGAGTCTTTTATTTGGGTTCCAAGCCCGGAGTAGCTGAAAAAGGAGCGAATATTCTGCGCTACAAGTTTCCTGGATTGCAGATTGCTTGCGCTGATGGTTATATCGATATCCGTAAAAATAGTACTGATAATCTCGCTACCTTGGCTGCAATTAAGGCTTACAAACCCCATGTACTAATGGTGGGAATGAGTATGCCACGTCAAGAACATTGGATTTTAGACAACTTAGAGCAGATTAACGCCAATGCAATTTTGACTAGTGGAGCTTGTATCGACTACGTAGCTGGAGCAGTTCCAACTCCACCTCGCTGGATGGGTAGGTTTGGTTTGGAATGGTTGTACCGTCTATTAAGCGAACCGAAAAGGCTTTGGAGACGTTATTTACTTGAGCCTTGGTTTTTAGCCAGATTATTTTTGCAGGAAATTTGGAGTATTCAGAGTCAAGCAAAATAAAATGCTGCTTGTAAGAAATACGGGGTAAAGGGTAAAGGGTAAAGGAATATAACGGCAATTACGAACCCGAACGCTACAGTACTAACTAATTTCTAATAATTACTATCAGTTGTATCTACCAAATATTTAACTGAATTATAGTTAGGACGCACTCATTATGGTTTCGAGAGATATATCATTAAGTAATTTTCAGTCGGACTTACGTTCGGCTAGAGGTACAAGGGTACAGAAAGGGCTAACAATTAAAGTCATGCGCGTATTTGCGCTGATTCTGCTAGATGCTCTATCTCTAATATTTGCGTGGAATTTAGCAATTAGATATGGTACTCCATTAGAGTCTCCTTGGGTAGAAAATTCATCTTTTCTACTGCTAAATCTCAGCGTGCAAATTCCGATAATGGCTATAATTGGACTCTATAAAGCAGGTATTCATCGTCGCAATTATTTGAGTATCATTAAGACAGTTTCGCTATCAGTAATACTCTTATCATTTATTGCTTTTCTTTACGAACCAAACCGCTATATCTCGCGCTCATCTTTCCTACTGTATTGGTCGTTGTCTATTATCTTTATCTGCGTACTTCGTTTGGTATTTGATTTAACAACTAAATTTTTGCGTCGAAAAGGAGTAATTCGGCATCCTGTTTTTGTCATCACCGACCCTGAAGAAAAGGACTATCACGTTAAATTAATTGAACAAGATAATTGCTACAACATCCAGGGTATGGCTGAATCTAGCTGTTTAGATTTAGCAAATCGGGATAAAACCTTTGAATACCTACGCAAACACGGTATCACTGAAGCTTTTGTTTCTTGGAGTTCGATCAAAAATCGTCTGTATGTTTGCTGGCGTTTCTCTACTGCTGGCATTACTCTCAAGATGCTACCTTCGATCAATGAATCGCGGCATCCTAAATCTACTTATTCTATGGTTGGTGAGATTCCCTGTCCGACAATTTCCCCATCAATTTTTGTCGGTGGTGATTTTTGGGCAAAGCGAATTTTTGACCTTTGTTTTTCGGCGATTTTAATTTTCTTGCTTTCACCTCTGTATCTGTTGATTGCCATCTTAATTAAGTTAGATTCTCCTGGCCCTGCATTCTTTAGGCAAAAGCGAATTGGTCTAAGCAGTAAAGAATTCAAAATTTGGAAATTCCGAACAATGGTTGTTAATGCTGAAAAATTGCAGAAAGATTTAGAAGCAAAAAACGAGATTAAAGATGGCGTGTTGTTTAAGGTTAAAGATGACCCTAGAGTTACAAAAGTTGGCAAGTTCTTGCGAGCTTCGAGTTTGGATGAATTACCCCAAATATTTAATGTTTTAGTTGGCGAAATGAGTCTTGTCGGTCCTCGTCCTTTACCTGTACGCGATGTCGAAAAGTTTAAAACCAATCACTTTATTCGCCAAGAAGTTCTTCCCGGTATTACTGGTTTATGGCAGGTTTCTGGACGTTCAAATATTGATAACTTTGAAGATGCAGTTAAATTGGATTTAGATTACATTCAAAATTGGTCGATATGGCTTGATTTTCAAATCTTGCTACAAACTGTGAAGGTTGTTTTGCAAAAGACTGGTGCTTATTAAATCAAAGGGTAAAGGCTAAGGATATACCGCATCTTGCTAACTGATAAAATCTCTTCTGTTATTAATGCATGAACTTACCGTGAGGGTTATCCGGGTTTCGTAAAAGTTACCCGGATTCTGGCAACGCATCAGAACTTATGACATCGACCATTAGTAACGTTTTCTAAGTAATTTATATATAGGAATCCTATTTGATTTTTGAAAAAGAATACGAGAAAATATGGAGGG
>CAXTCQ010000243.1:0-12546 GCA_964242965.1 uncultured Calothrix sp.
TATGAGTGCGTTAATTGATGCGACGGATAGGTTTAGCGAGTTGTAGCTTAGAAAAACAATTTTTCGGTTGAACTACTTTTTTTCATCAGGGGAGCGATAGAACCTAAATTCTTTACTCTTCTCGGTTTAAAAGTTTGTGCTTTCGCACGTTCAATCGCAGCAATTAGACGTGATGCATTTTCGGGAGACTGGAATAAATATAGGATTTACGCACACTATACGAAAAATTAGGCATTATAGACTTTGAAGATCCCCCCAACCCCCCTTTTGAAGGGGGGCTTTGCGTAAGTCTTAAAATACGCAGTTTCGATAATGCTGTTAAGTTCTGCCGCAATCACTGCGACGCTTTCTACACCTTCACGAGTGACTACAAAAGGTTTACGGGTTAAAAGTGCTTCCTCATAAATTTTATCAAAGTTGTTGCAAGCATCTATATAAGTAGTTGGGTTCTGCATATCTTTATTTCAGCTTTATTACCTTAATGCTAGTAACTACTACAAAAGCTTACAATCCGCATTAATCAATTTTTCTAGGACTTAGGCAAAGCCCCCCTTTATAAGGGGGTTTGGGGGGATCTGATCTGTTTGAAATACCTACTTTCTCGTTGACTGTGCGTAAGTCCTATTTTCATGAAAGCATATTGCTCATTTATCTTAATACCCCTTGATTTTCGAAATTCATTTTAATTATAATTAGAATTGTACGTACATTTACCGCAATTGCTACTGGGTATATGTATATACTCCGAAAATGTACTGTTACATAGTTAATTTTGATGGAGGATTATTAAGTTGGCAAATATAATTAAAAAATCGAAAGATAGCAGAGTTGACCTAAGAATTAGCCCAGAGGAAAAGGATTTGCTGGAAAAGGCTGCTTCGATGAAGGGATTAACTTTAAGTTCCTATCTTATTTCTAATTCTTTGGAAGCTGCTAGAAGAGATATCGAAAATTATCACAAGTTGATTTTAAGTGATGATGAACGAGATTTATTTTTATCTTTAATGGAAAATCCTCCAGAACCAAATCCAGCTTTAAAGTCAGCGATGAAAAGATTTCAGGACGAGTACGAGAGATAATATAAAGTGAAATTTGCTGTTTCGTCATTTGATACAAACTTCCATATTCGAGAATTTTTTGATTGTGGCAAGCTACAGTTAAACGATTATTTGAAAACTGGGGCTGGACAAGATGCAAAACGAGGGTATTCAAAGACTTTTGTTGCTACCTGCAATGAAATTGATGATAAAGAAGTTGTTGGATACTATTCCACTAGTGCTTGCAGTATTGAGTTCGAGAATATTCCAGAAAATATATCTAAAAGATTACCTAAGTATCCCGCTCCTGCTATGCTAATCGGAAGGCTAGCAGTTGATAACCGTATGCGAGGTCAAAGGTTAGGAGAAACCCTTTTAATGCACGCTTTAGATAGAGCAGTTCGTGCAGCTTCAGAGATGGCTATTTTTGCGGTTAGAGTTGATGCAATAGATGAGGAGGCAAAAAGTTTTTATCTGCACTATGGTTTTATTCCGTTTAAAGGTAAAGAATTATCTCTTTTGTTACCAATGAAAACAATATTAGCTAGTCGTAAAGAAAATCAATCTTGATTATGTTGAATAAAGGTTTTTAAATCACTTGTCAAATATCTTTACAGCTATGCTTCTTAAACATCAAAGTAATGGGGAGAAACTTTAAAAAAAGTTGCCAAGCTATTTATTTGATTTTTACTAAGCTTATGTTTACCATTCAATATTTCCATAAAATTAAAATCTGTTCCGCAAATAGATGTTAAATCTTGGGGTTGAAGATTAGATTCTTCTAACAAAGCTTTGAGAAGTTCAACTCCTTTAAGAGTTGGTATTGGTTCGTGTTCCTGTTCGTAATCATAAACCAAAGTACCCAACACTTTAAGATAGTCTCTATCATCTTGTGTAAGATTTTTACTATCGAGGATAGAATTAATTCGATTTTGAGTGGCAATCAACTCAACTTCATTGGTGATTGGACGTGGAGGAAAAGTTGTAATTAATTCGATGTAATAGCTGCTAGGAGTTTTTAAACCAATCGTCATTTTTCCAATTATCCTTATCGTAATGTTAATGCTAACAACTTTTATAAAAGCTTATAATCCACATTAATCAACTTGTCCATTTGCATATCGTTCGATGGGCTAGATCCCCGACTTCTTTAAGAAGTCGGGGATCTGACTCCTACGACGTGTCAAGATTAATAATATAAACTACTTAATAGAAAAAAGGGTGAGCAAAGCCCACCCCACAAGAGTTATTAATACTTATTGAACAGTAATATTACTGTGCCCAAACTATCAATCTAGGTTCGTAGGAACTAGATAAATGCGGGTGTTTGGGTAAAACGCGCAGCGACAAACCTTGCAGTCCAGATGTATGATATGCTACTTCTGCACTGTACTGATTCAAGCTGTTAGAATCAGTACCTTGATTTTCCATCACTACAGGTTCACCGTTGACAATTTCGCCGTTAGCATCGATCGCACCTTGGTACAATTCGACTTGTACATCGTCTTTAGTCAAGCTGGCTAAATCGACTTTGGCTTTGACAGTAACAGTTTGGTTGACTTTGATATCGGTATTGGATGAAATATCGATATCTTTGATTTTGATGCTGTACCAGCTGTCGCTAAGTTTGGTTTTCCATTCAGCCAATTCTTTAGCTGGAGCGTAGTTCTCAGCAGTTAGGGTATGATAGCGATCGCTTGCCGGGAAATATGCTCGTTGTGCATATTCTCCCACCATCCGCGCCGTGTTGAAGAACGGACAATTCAAACGAATTGCGTCTTTCATTTTCGCTACCCAACGTCGGGGCAATGCATCGGCATCGCGGTCGTAAAATAGAGGTACAACTTCTTTTTCTAACAAGTCATACAAAGCATTCGCTTCGATTTCGTCTTGGAATGCAGGGTCATCGTACATTTCCCCATGTCCAATTGCCCAGCCTGTCCGCACGTAATCGGCTTCATCCCACCAACCATCGAGTACGCTAAGATTTGGCAACCCGTTCATTGCTGCTTTCATCCCGCTAGTACCGGAAGCTTCGCGGGGACGACGGGGTGTATTCAACCAGATGTCGCATCCTGCAACCATCAACCGGGCAATATGAATGTCGTAGTTGGGAACAAAGACAATTTGTTTTTCTAACTTCTGTTCGCGGATAAAGTGGTTAATATCTCGAATTAATTCTTTACCGGGAATATCTTTCGGATGTGCTTTCCCAGCAATCACAAATTGCACCTTGCGGTCTTTGTTTGCCAGTAATATCTTTCTGATGCGTTCGATATCGCGCATCCACAGCGTAGCACGCTTGTAGGTAGCGAAACGACGAGCAAAACCGATTGTAAATACCTTCGGGTCGAGAACTTCTTGCGCTTGGACGATTTCCGAAGGAGAACCACCGCGATCGCGTAAATGTCGAACTAACTGCTCGCGTACATATAAAACCATATCCAAACGGCAGCGCTCGTGATTTCGCCACAATTCTTCATCGGGGATTGCGTCCATCCTTTCCCATAACGGACTATCCACACCCGCTGAGGACCAATTCGGTCCTAAATAGCGGTCGTATAATTCCTGTGTCGATTTTGCTACACAACTACGGGCATGAACGCCGTTAGTAATTGCCCCAATTGGCACTTCGGTAACGGGGACATTTTGCCACAATCCTTTGAACATTTGCCGCGACACAACGCCGTGCAACTGGGCAACCCCGTTCGAGAAGGTCGCCATTTTCAACGCCAGCACCGCCATACTAAACGGTGCGGATAAATCGCCTGTACTTTCTCGCCCTAAACCAAGGAATTGCTCCTCATTCATACCAAAAATACTTGCGTAGTATCCCAGGTAATGCGTCATCTTTTCGGGAGCGAACAAGTCAATTCCCGCAGGTACGGGGGTATGGGTAGTAAAAATATTTGAGGAAACTACTACCTGCTTGGCAGTGGCTAGACTCAATCCTTGTTCTTGAATCAATATCCGGATGCGTTCGAGGGCAGAAAACGCTGCGTGTCCCTCGTTCATGTGATATGCAGTGACTTTATAACCCAGTGCTTTCAACATCCGCACCCCACCAATGCCCAACATAATCTCTTGGTGGATACGCATGTCAATATCACCACCATACAACTGGTCGGTAATATCGTGGTCGTAGGGGTTGTTCGGTTCGATGTTGGTGTCCATCATGTAAAGCGGCACCGAACCCACTTGGACGCGCCACACGCGGGCGTATACTGTACGTCCGGGATAAGGAACCTCGATTCGTAACTCCGAACCGTCGGGATTGCGTTCGAGGTGCAACGGCATATTGTAAAAATCATTGCTCAAATAGCGTTCTTGCTGCCAGCCATCGGCATTCAAGTACTGAGCGAAATACCCTTGTTGATAGAGTAAACCGACACCGACTAACGGTAAGCCCAAATCACTAGCTGATTTGAGATGGTCGCCCGCGAGTACGCCCAAACCGCCCGAATATATTGGTAAACAATCAACCAATCCAAACTCAGCCGAGAAGTAGGCATAGCATTCTTTCGGCTTGCTAGCACGTTGTTTTTGATACCAAGTATTCTCTTTGAGATATGTGTCTAGTTGAAGTGCAGCACGATCCATTTGTGCTAAAAAGCCTTCATCTTCGACAACTTCGAGCAATCGAGCTTGGCTAATTGTTCCTAGCATCAAAACGGGGTTGTGATGGCTAGACTCCCACAAATCCGGGTCTAAACGGCGAAATAAGTCTTTGGCTTCAACACTCCAATCCCAGTGCAGGTTGCCCGCAAGCTGCCGCATGGGTTCGAGACGCTGAGGAAGCGATGGTGAGACGTTAAAAGTGCGAATTGGCTGCATAGGTTCGAGGAAACTTCAAGTCTTGCTATGGGTATTGTTGACTGTCTTTACCCAATGTTGCCAATTATTTATACTGCTTTTGTGAGCAGTTGTTGACTTTGTAAAGATTTTTTAAGAGTTTGGGATTTCGCGGCTAAAGCTAGCTTTGAATACCTTCCTGATTGTATTGCTGCACGGTCTTTGTAAGCTTTGGGATTGTAAAACTTAACGATTCGCGGTCAAATACCAGATGTAGCGTTACAAAGTTTGCTTAAATTCAAACTTTGTGATGCAAACATCGTTAGTACCCGTAGGAAAGCAGTATAAAAAATTAGCATTGGGTTTGCTAACAAAATTTTATGCATATTCTTTGCTACCGTCACCCAAAAATATACTTAGAAGGTGGAAGGTAGAAGCTAGAAATTAGAAAATATATTTTTACGGCGATTTTGTTAAATTATAATTAATTATTAAAAGCATTTACTGAATTGCTTGTAAAGAAAATCCCCGATGAGAGTAGAAACTGTCGGGGATCGGAGTTGATTAGAAAAATTGGACTCGTGCATCAAAACCGCGATCGCGTAATTGCCGAGTTAACCTTTCGGCATCATTACGCTCTGAAAATGCACCAGCATTAATATAATCACCTCGTCCTGATGTTGCTTGAAAAGCTTGAGGTAAAAGCTGACGGACGCGGTTGAGGGTATCGTTACCAGCAACTGGGATAACTACGACATAACGATTGTTATTTTGCTCAGAAACTGGAGGTGGTACGTTGGGAGGATAACCAGTGCCAGTACCAGTAATTCCTAATGCTTGCCAAGTAATAGCATCAATAAACCCTGTCGGATTCAGTCTTGAATTGCGCTGAAATTGTGCGACAGCATCTCTTGTCGCTGGTCCGTAGTATCCATCAGCATTTTCTCTAAAAAATCCCAAGTACTGCAATCGCTGTTGGACGAGAATTACGCGATCGCTTCTTTCTCCCAAACAAACCTCTTGACGTTCTGTGGAACAATTTAAATTACCTTGATTGCCGTTACCAAGTAATTGAGAGATTCGTACCAGAGTTTGCGAATCAGCAATACCACTGGGAATTAGTCCCTGATTGCGTTGAAAATTGCTAACTGCATCGCGGGTTGTTGGACCAAAGTTTCCTGTGGGATTGACCGGGAAGAAACCCAAGCGTCGCAAATTTTCTTGCAACTGCCGTACTAACTGACCGCGATCGCCATAGTTTAATGCATTAGGTAAACTATCACCACCAATACTGTCACCACCATTACTCCCAGGATTGAGGGCAACTCGAACTGCACCAAGCGTTCTACTACCAACCACACCATCAGGATTGATTCCATACGCACGTTGGAATCGAATTACCGCAGCTTGGGTTAGCTGTCCAAAATTACCATTTACCGGACCACTGTAGTAACCCAAGCGCGTTAAATTTCGCTGCAAGTTGCCCACCGCAGCACCCGTACTACCCAGACGCAGTACACCACTACTATTACCTCCACCTGAATTCCGATTACACTGCGATCGCAACAACTGTTCGGTTCTTGGTCCCACTGTACCAATTGCAGGTAGCCGATTTGCTCGTTGGAAGCGAGTCACGGCACTTTGAGTCAAAGAACCGTAATTACCCGTTACAGGACCGTTGAAGTAACCTAACTGCTTTAGACACTGCTGAACGGTTGTAGTACTAATTGCCGCAGTCGCTTTTTGGGCGGTCAAAGTTCCGGCTACACTGACAACAGCTAACGATAAAAAAACTGGTAAAAAACGCATTACCGTATAGCCGGATAAATTTTTCCAGTTCCACTTCAAACCGACTCGGACAGGTGTAGAATCTACATTTTTGAGTGTCTCCGATGAGACAGTAAGATGCAGATAACTAATGTTTTCCATTTCTATTTACCAAGGAGGTTTTTTTAGGGTTAGATAAATTGCCTGTTAGAGCCTAATTGCTTACAGGTGTTGCTTCTTGATGCATACGTGGGATTTAACTTCAACTGCCGAATCAGCTGGAGTTTCCAGAGGTTTTATTTACTTATGGAATCACATTCAGTTAGTTGCTTTCCGGTAACAACTTAAAGTTTTTGCTACAACAAACTTATTGACAACGAAAAATTAACAGTACCAAGAACTAATGCAATATCTTGCACATTTGACCCTCTAATTGCATTTAATTAAAGAAAGAACAGCAGATACAAGGAAATATACCATTGACTTCGGTAGAATGCGTCACTTAACGAGCGATTATCATAATTTTCTCGTTAATTTATATTTTTCTATTCTAAGTAATTTCTTTTAGTTCTTGTCGATACAAATGTTAATCTAGATACTAATAGATTAGATAGTTAAAATACTTAAGTTGATAGGGGAGATGGGGAAATGGGTAAGAGGTAAAATAAATTTTTCCCACTCCCCCCTTCCCCCAATACTGCGTAGGTTTTGGGGAAAAGGTAATAAATCTTGATATATAAGGATTTTTTCCCTTTAACCTTTACCCCTTCCCCTTTAACCAAGTAGTATTGCCACTCCCCCTACTAACGTGTCTGGTCGTTGGAATCAGTTTGGTTTGTTGGCTGGTTATCTGGATTGAGTTCGTTTTCGTCAATTTGCTTGAGATTGCCAGCTTTTACCCAACCTTCTTGATTACTACCTTCGAGGCGAATTTTCTGCCAAACTTTATCACTGCTTTCTTCAACGACAATCACTTTTTGGTTGAAACCAGCACCACCAAGACGTTCAGAATCAGTCTTTGGTTCTGACCGCAAGCTTAATCCTTGCGACCATGTGACGCGGGCAGGAAATGCCCCTGGTGGTAATGGTTCGATTGCATCGTCGGTTTTATCGTCAGTTGGGGTAGGAGTTGGTGTCGGACTGGCTGCGGGTGTTATTTGGGCTACAGATTCAGTAGCTTTGCCGTTTGGTGCTGGAGTTTTGGGAGCTTGCGCTCTGACTTGCGGGCTATCGTTAGCGTAAACTGGTTTGGGGGGAGTAATGGCACTTCGATTCATAAAATATAGAGCAGTAGCAACCCCACCACCAATCAATATCGCCATTGCTAGCAGAAACCCTAATATAAATTTGAAAAAATTAGAAACCATATTGCAACCTATTTGTTAACCTCGACACCAAACATTCAGGAAATAGTTAGTTATTCGTTACTTGTTGTCAGCTACTTGGTTATTTTATCAACTGCTAGGGAGTAGGGAGTAGGGAGTAGGGAGTGGGGGAAATTTATTTTTCCCCATCTCCCCATCTCCCCATCTCCCCTATCTCCTTAACGGGCTTTGTTTCGATGCCAACCTTGCCCTTCCGGAGGCTGCCCATTCTTGGAGTTGTTGGATTTGTTCTTGGGCAGTACGTGCTAAGGGGATAATTTGACTGGCAGCTTCTAAAATATCATCGGTTGTAAAATCGCGGTTTTGGCTAAAGCCGATGTGCATGGCTTCAACCAAGGTTTGCTCAATTTCTGCACCGGAAAAATCGGGAGTTTCATATGCTAATCGTTCAACGTTGTAACTTTTGAGATTATGCGATCGCAACCGCGACAAATGCACGTCAAATATTGCCTTGCGTTCTTCTTGATTGGGGAGTCCGACGAAGAAAATTTCATCAAAGCGTCCTTTGCGTAACATTTCTGGCGGTAAACTTTGGATATCGTTAGCAGTGGCAACGACAAAAACAGGTGAGCTTTTTTCGGCTAGCCAAGTAATAAATGTACCAAATACGCGGTTGGCTGTTCCCGCATCACCTTTACTACCAAGCCCGGAAAAGCCTTTGTCGATTTCATCGATCCACAATATGCATGGTGCTAAAGCTTCGGCGACTTGTATCATTTGGCGAGTGCGCGATTCGGATTCACCGACTAAACCTGCAAATAAACGTCCGACATCAAGCCGTAATAATGGTAAATGCCAGTGATGCGCGATCGCTTTTGCTGTTAATGATTTTCCGGTTCCTTGAATACCTACCAACAATAACCCGCGTGGGTGCGGCAATCCATACTGACGGGCGCGGTCGGAAAACGAACCACCGCGTCTAACTAACCAATCTTTGAGACAATCTAATCCGCCAATATCAGATATTTGTTCGGTAGCGGGGATAAAGTCAAGAATTTGGGTTTGACGAATTGTTTGGCGTTTTTCTTCTAAAACTAAATCCACATCTTCGGGCAATATTTCACCGTGAGTTGCGATCGCTTTGGCTAAGACGCGGCGAATTCGTTCCATGCTCAAACCTTGGCACGAACGCACCAAATCATCCAAAATTCTAGCAGAAAGTTGATTGTTCGTTGCTTGCAGTAAGCGTTCGATTTCAGCTTTAATTTCTGTAAGCGCTGGTAAGGGGAATTCGACAACAGTTAAAACCTCGCTCAAATCGTCGGGGATAGCGATACGCGGCGATAGTAAAATTATATTTTTGGGTTGCGACTTGAGAAGTCGTGATAAGTTACGGAGCTTGCGTGCGATCGCAACATCATCCAAAAATCGATGGTAGTCGCGTAAAATAATCACCGCAGATGCACTCGCAGGTATTTTTTCGACAAATTCCAACGCTTGCAATGGATTGCGTCGTCCAAATCCAGCATCATTGGGATTTCCCTGATACCCATCGACAAAATCCCAAGTATAAACCGGACGATTTCCCTGTTGTGATGCTTCTTCCCTAATTGCCGCTTCGACACGTTCCTCCTCGTAAGTCGGAATATAGATTAATGGATAACGGGCACGAAGTAGTAGTTTAAATTCGTCACGAAATGTCATAAAAATTTTCTTATTGATTAGTTGTTGTGCGTTCCTTTGTTATTGTTTAAGTTTATTGTGCAACTAATCAAGAGCGTGGGAAATAGGGAAAGGGAATACGGGAGACAGGGGAGACAGGGGAGACAGGCAAGACCGGGGAGACAGGGGAGAGAAGATTTACCCTTTATCTCCCTTTATCTCCCTTGTCCCCCTTGTCCCCCTTGTCCTATTCTTCGTGACTAGCCGCTCCAAATAAATTTGATGCACGCGGTAAAACCACGAGAATCGTACCTAAAACTGCCAAAAAAACTGAAATTCCGAATATTTGCTCCCGAGGAACTTCTAAAATACCGCTTAATATGACTTCACGTAATGATGAAACGATGGTAATTTCTACTGCCCCACCAACTGAAATGCTTTGTGCTTCAAGGTAGTCAACCAGCAGGCGAAATAATTCGACTAAAATCAAAATAAATAGAATATCCGAGGTAATTTGACGTACTTCTAAAGGATGTAACAGGCTAGCAAACATATCGACGAGTCGCAGCACCATCACGAGAAATAGACCAACGCAAAGAGAAATGACAATCACATCCTGAAATATTTCTAAATATCCAATCAAGCGATCGCGTGGCAGTATCATATCTAATTTCGCTTTGAGGTATTTTGGCATAATGCCTTGGAGAATTTGTTTGCTATATCATAAATAATTTGCCAAAACCACAAAGTTAGCAGTTGACGGGAAGGGGAGAAGGGGAGGAAGGGGGGAAAAAACGAAGCCTATCTCCACATGTCAATATATGAAGGCACAACAAT
The DNA here is from genome assembly GCA_964242965.1 of uncultured Calothrix sp. GTDB lineage: Bacteria > Cyanobacteriota > Cyanobacteriia > Cyanobacteriales > Nostocaceae > JANNFJ01. Next base: position 10,421 of record CAXTCQ010000243.1, read on the forward strand.
GTTGTGCCCTCATAAATATAGTGGATGAATGGGGTTAACTTTTGAGCTTATTTGCGCTTCGTCGGGGTACTGCGTCGAACTTCGCGTTTTTCTTGCTCTAATCGTCTCTTGTCGCGCCAGTCTGATAGTGTTAAATAGCCAACACCACCTGTAACTGAGACTAGTAGCACTAAGGCTACTATTGTTAAAACGTTCAGTAATGAACTTTCCACATTTCTACAGTCCGTTGCGACCCCAAACTACCATTGCAATCGACCAAGTAAATACAACCAGCAATGAAACCCAGCCTAATGTCAAAATCGCCATAGTGATACTTTTAAGCTTATTTACAAAACAACTTTCATATTTATCATAACTTTGAATGGTCAGGAGTCAGGAGTCAGTTGGCACCACGAATAACAAATAACAAATAACCAAATAACAAATATGGATATGATGGTAGAACGAATTGAGTCTGTGAAGGCAGCAACAATAGGAGCATTGAGTATTGCGATCGCGTTCTTTGCCACCACTCTCATCAATAACTTCGTGAAGCAGTATTTTTCAATTCTTGATGCAAAGCATGTTGATATTCAAGATTATCGCTGGTGGATAAGTGCTACCATTGCTTCGTTTTCTGGCTTTTTATTTGGTGTCACCTACCGCTACATCATCCGCACCGACAATAATCTACAACTCAAAGTCGGTGGAGTCATGGCATTTGGCTTAATACGCGGTTTAAGCCAACTTGAAATGGGTTTCTCCTTAACTAACGATTTTTTGCCCTTTGTGGCACTTGCTGCTGAAAGTATTTTGCACTTTGGACTAGCTGCAATTGTCCTCGACATCGCTATCCAACGCGGTTGGGTTAAACCTTTTAAATGAAATTAGATTTTTGACTTATTAAATAAAATTTTACGAGCTGTAAATTTTTCAGATTATATAGTATACACAATTATTATATACATAATTATTTTTTTGGGGAGTGCGGTGGCGGTAGCCACGGATGCTGAGGCAATACGCTTGGTGTTAAGCTCAAAAATCAATTGCGTAGGTTGGGTGTAACGTAGGCAAAGCCAGTCCCCTTGGGACGAGCGTGGAACCCAACATCTTGCGTTGGGTGGAGCGAAGCGTAACCCAACGTACAATTATCCTTAACACCAAGCGTATTGGATGCTGAGGGAGTATCTCGGTTTGGCTTTGAAGCATCACACCCCGACACCCGAATACTGGATTATGGTGGCATCAAAAGACTATGTAGAAAAGGGAATTGAAAGTAATTTCATGCAAGCATGTCATGGAAAAGCCGCATTATTGCAACGTTTAACTATTAATCACAGAGTGATTTATTACTCATAGAAACTTAAATTTGGTAGCGAAAAAAATCTCAAGCGATCGCAGTAATTGGTAGAGTAATAGGCGAATCAGTTTATCCTGATGATATGGATAATGGTTTGCTCCCATTCCGTCAAAATGTTGAGTTTTAAAGATTGTAGTAAAGTAACGATAACACCTTTAATTTTAAATTTACGTTTTATAAAGAATGAGCATAACTGGCGCTACATATTCCGGTTTGGCATTATAAAAATCCAACAGACCGACTGAGAATTAATTAGTAGCCTAATGTTGCCAAATTCAGCCAAAATCGAGGTATTATCCGTTGAACTCGCCACGCAAGATGATGGTATTTCAGTTTGAAAGCCCAGATGACAGCCCAGGATTTTTACTATGGCAAGTGTCTAATCTTTGGCAGCGAAAAATGAATTCTGGACTGAGTCAATTGGGATTGACTCACGTACAATTTGTGTTACTAGCTGGAATAATTTGGCTCAGTGAAAGCCAAGAATCAGTTACGCAAGCTCGGTTAGCTGCTCATACAAAAGCCGATATTATGATGACTTCCAAAGTTTTACGCGCTTTGGAGCAGCGCGGTTTAATTAAGCGCGAGACTGACTCCAAAGATACCAGAGCTAAATCATTAACGATTACTCAAGAAGGTTACGATTTGGCTGTAGCAGCAATTCAAATCGTTGACAAAATTGATAGTGATTTTTTCGGTGCTTTAGGCGATCGACTTACTGATTTTAACTCGCAACTTCTCAGTATTCTCAATGGGAAGGGGAAGGTGGAGGGGTAAAGGGTAAGGG
>CAXTCQ010000244.1:0-1994 GCA_964242965.1 uncultured Calothrix sp.
GTTTTGTACTAGTAAATCTAGTCCATTTTAATGGACTTCGGCTATGAGCTTGGGGCTTGCAACCCTTCTTCGGGCTAAGGGTTATACGACAATTTCAATCATATGTAAAATGTTGGCGATCGCAAGGGCTATAAGCCTGGGTCTAATCGAAACAAAGACGGCACGAAAGCAGGCTTATAATGTGCATCTTCATATCAAAATGGTATAAGTCCTAAAACTAATAAACGTAAAGTTTGTGCCATTTAATTTAATCCACATTTCTAAATTGGTAAACAGGGTTGCAGAATACGTCCGCAGCCCTATTTACAACTCTGTAGCTTACGAAAGCACTGGTTCTGCTTCTACCTTCTGGTCTTTGTTCTTCAAGACAGTTGGTAATTCGCTGTTAAACACCTCACCTTCAACCACTTGCGAGCGGAAACCATCGGGACCGACTGGAACCTCACCCGTGATGGTAGTGCGGTAGAGTATGCGCTCGACTTCTAGATGATCCAGATCCTGAGGAGCCAAATGCGCGGTGGCGCGGTTGTCCCAGAACGCGATGTCACCGTTGTTCCAGCGGAAGCGGGTGGTGTAGGCAGGCTTGGTAATCTGGTTGAAGAACAATTCAAGCAGCAAGTCGCTTTCTTGTCGTGACACGTCAAGAATGTGCGAGGTGAAGCCAGGATTCACGTACAACGCACGCTCACCTGTCTCAGGATGAACGCGCACCACCGGGTGGATCGAGACGATCGGATTGGCGGCAATGCGCTGGGCGAGTTTGCTGCTAGGAGGGATACTTAAGCGTGCATTGAAGCGATGTTCGGCTTTCAATGTGTCTGCCAGTGCCCGCAGGGGAGCAGACAGCCCTTCGTAGGCTGCCACTAGATTTGTCCATTGGGTGTCACCCCCGAAGCTGGGAACATTAACCGCACGCAAAATCGATGCCGTAGGCGGGTTGATAGCCGCTGTGACATCGGTGTGCCAGCGACTTTCGTAGCTGGAACGGCGCAGACCGTTGCGCCGCTCGTAGCGACTGCGATCGATGGGCAGAATTTCTGAGAAACCTTCGATCGGGTCATCTTCGTGAGGATGCGCGTAGGTTACTTCGCCGAAACGAGCCGTGAACGCAATCTGGGCAGCATGATCGATGTTCTGATTGCGAAAGAAGATGACTTTCCAATCTAATAGTGCTTGACGAATTTCTTTGACTGCATCATCGTGCAGAGGACGTGAAAGATCCACGCCGCTGATTTCGGCACCGATGAAACCAGCTACCTGCTTGACTTCAATGTGCTTGTTGCTCATTTCAATTCTCCAGATTTTAATGAATAGAGCGCTGTTTGTACTCGTCCCCTTGCTTTGGTCTGTTGCCGTCTAGTCCAAGCAACATATCTAAAGGGAACGGTCGTAGTTAAATATTATTCTACAGTAAATCTATCGATTTACCGTATTATAAAATTGTCGTATTTTAGATTAAACTGCCGAACGCAAAATAACCAATATAAAAAACCGCTTTTGGAACTAACTAGTACCCAACGGCGAAAGTAAGAATACCATTGTAGTGCGAGCATCCTGCTCGCATAGAGACGCGAGCAAGATACTCGCACTACTTTCTACATCAAAATTGAAATATTTTTAAAATGGTATGATTATTTGCGCCATGCTGTACTAGCTCATGCCATGATGGCGACAAATTCAACAAGTGGCGTAACGGCATCACTATCGCCGACGACCTGGATATGCTGTCGGGCTTCGTCGGGAGTCGTGCTTTTAGTCCAGATTCGCCAAGCAATGTTGGCAGGAACGATGATAGATGTTTGTGCTGCTGAGTCGATGCCACTCCATAACGACCACGTACTACGATACCATCTTCGTTCGCGTAGCGTCTCCGGAGGAGAATGGTTGCCAAAGGCATCGCGTTTCAACGTCCAGTTAAGTGTTATTGAGTTGGTAGTTGAAATTGATACACTTGTCCCGGATTGTGCCTCGAAATTGCGGTATGCGAATGGCAA
>CAXTCQ010000244.1:2094-12441 GCA_964242965.1 uncultured Calothrix sp.
AAATTGATACACTTGTCCCGGATTGTGCCTCGAAATTGCGGTATGCGAATGGCAATCCGCGTGCTAAGGTTTCGAGTACAGGTACGAGCAGTGAGGGTGCATAGAGCGGGGGACGTTCAGTTGCATCCCGCAGTTGCTGTTGGTGATGCCACTTTTCCGTATATTCACGGGCAATATCAAACCAGTTCGGGGAAGTTGTTTCTCCAGCCCAGGTAACACCAAGTCCGGGAGCGTTAGCATCCATTCCCTCGAACAAAGGGAGGAGTAATTTATCATACATCTCAATTAGTTCGATTAAAATTTGCGGGCTAACGCGACCCATTCCCGTCATGAACTCGCGGTTGTCTTGCTGTATAAACGCGACCAGTTCTTCGATTCCATTAAGCGATCGCATTGGTGGCTTATAGCGATACCATCGAAGATGGTTGCCAAAGGCATCGCGCAAGCTCGATACACGTCGAATGCTACCGTGAAGTAGATGTGCTGTCAGGTCTTTAACGTTGCGGTCTTTATGAATAGTTGGTCGAGTCCAGTCTGACTCTGCGAAGCCATGAAGCAAGTCGAGTAGCGCCTTATTGACAACACGAAACGGTTCTATGACGGCAATCGGTACTGTTGAATCGAGGCGGGTTCCGGGAGGAAACATGGTTTTATAACGTGGTGTTTGGCTAAACTAACAGAGGGATCAACTTAAGGTATTGCAGCTTTGGATAGCTCCTGGGGCAAGTTTTTTGTCTTCGTTTTAATCCAGCTTGTCAAAATCGGTGACTGTCGAGCAAACCAAACCGATTCTAAAAGGCAAACAATACCACTTGCCATAACCGTATTAGGGGCACCAATATATTGTGCCAAAGTACCCGCTACCAAGTTACCTAGAGGTAGCGTACCAATCACGGCGAGCGAATAGAGACTCATTACCCGACCCCGCTTATCGTCTTCCACCAAAGTTTGAACGATTGTATTACCGCAAGAAATTTCGAGCATTCCACTAGCACCCACTACTACCAAAATCAGTAATGAAAGCCAAACTTCCTTGGAGAGTGCAAAGGCAATTAGCCCAATCCCAACCGCAACTGGGCATAGTACCATCAGCCGTTCTAAACCCAACACTTGACGGCGCAAACTCACACAAACACAGGCAAAAAGCGATCCTACCGAACCCGCAGCACTCAGTAACCCCATCGTCCCTCCATCACCTTTGAGAATATCAGACGCAAAGATAGGGAGTAGCGCTATGTGGGAAATCCCGACTAAACCGTGTAATGTTAATTGCAACAGGATAATACGAATTGGTAATGCACTGTAGACATAGCTGAATCCTTCTCGTAATTTCCGCCATGTGTCGTTGGTATGGGGTGCATTTAGTTTTGGAGTTGGTTGCAGTCGCATTGCTGCCAGGGTTAAGAAGGCTACAATATAACTGAGGCTGTCGTACAAAAAGCAATATTTGGCTCCAACGGTGGCAATTAACATACCGCCAATTGCGGGACCAATCAACATCGAACTACTAAGTATTGCAGAATAAAGCGCGATCGCATTGCCTAAATCGGCACGGTAATCAACTGTTTCAATTACAATCGCATACCGCACGGGCATATCTAATCCCTTCAACAATCCCCCCAAAATAGCGACAATTATCAGCAACCGGAAATCGACAAACCCTAAAAAGGTAAGTGCGGTGAGGGTAAATGAGACGATAATTCCTAACACCTGCACCACCATCAACATATTTCGCCGACTCCAGCGATCGCATAAAACCCCTGAAAACGGTGTCAGAATTAATGTCGGTAGAAATTGCAGAAACCCGGTTAAACCAAGCAGCCATGCAGAATTCGTCAGGTCATAGATCAACCAAGAAATCGTCACCTGGGTCATGAAAGTGCCCGATAGGGACAGTGTTTGTCCGCTAAAGAAGAGTCGAAAGTTACGCGATTTGAATGCCGGTAGATGCAAATAAATCTTCTTTTTCAGCCAGATCCCCAATTGCAGATGCCTCCCCGATGACTGATGCTTTAAGTGCTGTTAGCTATGTGCATATATCCGTCGTTAAAAATTATATCACACAAGATTATTCATTTAGATAATCTAACAATTAGCTAAACATATTTTTTTTTGCTGCACGACTTGTATTTTCTAAAACCTTATGCAATAAACTACGTTAGGTACTATTTGTAACGCACCAAACCCATAAAAATGGTGCGTTACGCAAGTCGTAACGCACCCTACAATACTTAACTATCGGGTGAGGTACAGTCGTAAGGGCACAGCAGTGCTGTGCCCCTAAATTTTGACGCTAACAAGTGTACTTCATTCAACTGAGAACTGCTATAGCAATCAGCGACTTAATTTCTCAAACCGTGATTCTTGTCCCATCAAACTTGGTAAACGTGAAACCGTCGAATCTTTCGTTATAGCCCAACCTCTCATCTCTAAGGATGCTAATAACCCAAGTTGCGGGTTACAAAATACAAACATACTATTGATTGCGATCGCGTACTCCGCATTTGTGGTTGCGCTGCACGCAACCACTACTTGACCTGATTAAAAGCGTAAGTCTCTAATTGAATTAAAGTATTAAATTTAACTTATTCTACAAATGCTTCCTTCAGAGTGAATGCAAAAATAAATGCTTGTATTTTCAGTAAAAACCCATCGTACGTTACTGCATGAATTGATTTTGGGAATGCATAAGTGATACTAGTGAACACTGTTTCAATATAATGCCTAGTATGCTGCTTAACGTATTGCTCCCAAGGCTGGTCTGGACGTTTAGATGTTTTTTTCCGCATGACTTTCAACAATATCTTGCTGGTTTCTTTAAGATCATCTTCATCTGTATAATTAGTGTATGCTGAGTCACAATATACTTCGCTACCTGGCGGTAGATTTAGAGGTAAGGCATTTAGCCCACGCACATCATTTGCGCTACCTGGTAAAAACACAAATTCTACAGGAATTCCGCTTTTAGTGGCTAATAATTGGACTCTAACTCCATAGAAATACCGTTTTTTTGATGCAATGTAGCCCGGAGGCGGAGCGTCTCCGGCTCCGCTCTGTATTCTTTCGCTTTAATCAAGTTGACATTGAAAATACGAATATTGTCACACATTGAGACAGGGAATGAGTCTAAAAGATATTCAGTACAATCACTCGTTTCTTTTAGTATCATTCCTATTTGATGGAATAAATCATTGATTAACATTGATAACTTATGTAATCTCCGATTAAAACGTGATTTTTATAACATTGTTGGCACTAAGTTGTGGTCTTTCATATAAGCGCAAGCCTTGCTGTGATTGCCACCGAAAAATATCGCTGCAATCAGTGCCGTAGTAATAATTTCTGCATCACTCATTCTAATACGAACATCTTCATCGTGTCCTATCGCTTTGAGAAGGTCGTCGATGATAGCGTAGATAGCAATTGTTTTCTAAACGCATCTTCCTCTCCAGTTTTATTCCTGGAGAGGATTTTATTCCTTAAGTGGTATCTTGCGATACCATCTTCGATGGTTGCCAAGGGCATCGCCTAAATTTATAACTAGCAACTTGGGTTATTAGAGAATTCGCGACAAAAACTTGCGGGTACGTTCCTCTTTGGGATGTGTAAAAAATATATCAGGTGTAGCGGATTCAACAAGAGTGCCACTATCCATCAAAATTATGTCAGCAACTTCACGGGCAAATCCGACTTCGTGGGTAACGACTACCATCGTCATCCCATCACGGGCAAGACTTCGCATTACATCTAGGACTTCTCGCACCATCTCTGGATCTAAAGCGGAAGTAGGTTCGTCAAACAGCATGATTTTTGGTTGCATTGCTAAAGCACCGATCGCCACCCGTTGTTGCTGTCCGCCCGATAACTGTCCTGGGTATTTAAACAGGATTGTTCATTTAGATAATCTAACAATTAGCTAAACATAATTTTTTTGCTGCACGACTTGTATTTTCTAAAACCTTGTGCAATAATCATGATTAAACTACGGTAAATCGACCAATTAACCGTAGTATATTGATTGTTGTCATAAAAACCTGCTAGATTATTCGCCCCTTACAAGTCAAACGGTTCATTCCTGTATGGGGCTTTTATCTGAGTTGCGCTTTGTCGTCTTGTATCGACGATATCGCTTTTGCAGCCTGCACTAACAATACTTACCAGGGAGTCATTCCATGAGTACAGTACATCTTTACTTCGCCAAAGGTTCTACATTTTCCCAGCGTACCCGTGTTGTATTGCTAGAAAAAGGTATTGAGTTTACCTCGACTGAGATTGATTTACAGAACAAACCCGCCGATTTCACGCAGATTTCGCGCTATGGCAAAGTCCCGGCGATCAAACATGGGGATATCGAGATTTATGAGTCTGCCGTCATTAATGAATATTTAGAAGAGGTTTTCCCGGAACCACCTCTACTACCCCACGAACCAGGTGAGAAAGCTGTTGCTCGCATTTGGATTGACTACGCTAACACCCGCTTAGTACCTGCATTTAATAAATTCCTACGCGGGAAAGATGCCCAAGAACAAGAACAGGGACGAAAAGAGTTTACAGAATCCCTCTTATATATTGAGCAAGAAGGATTAAACAAGTTATCTGGTAATAGTCCTTACTGGTTAGGGGATAATTTCAGCTTAGTTGATATCAGCTTCTATCCCTGGTTTGAACGCTTGCCAATTCTAGAACAGTTCCGTAAGTTCAGCCTGCCACAAGAAACACCTCGGTTGCAAACGTGGTGGAATGCAGTGCGCGATCGCAATTCAATTAAGGCAGTTGCAAATCCTGTAGACTTCTATATAGAACGATTTGCCAAGATTCTTGGTGAACCCGTTCCTGTTGGTGCGGCTCAAAAATAATACCCAATGAAAGAGGATGTCATTTATGAGTCTAAACGCTCAAGTTCTAGACAGTCCGGTTATCGAGAAACTCCCAATTGTTGAGGCAGAACTTAGCTACCTAATTCCGATGGTAGAAAAGCCTGTCAACTACACCTACGAACCACCGACCGGAATCCCCCGCCACAATGGGAAGTACGAAACACGCAGGCTGCCAATTAGGAATGCACGACCAGTAGCACAAAATCTCTCTTTAGACCGAGAGGGTTTTGCATTCGCCGTACATCATAGCAATGTTCAAAATTTCTATGATGATTCGGAGATACAGCACGTCTATTATCCTGAAGCCGAGCAACTCCTAAAAAGTGTGACAGGTGCAACGAGCGTGGTAATTTTTGACCACACTCTCCGTAACGCTCGATTACAACAGGGAGAGAACTCGATTAAGGAGCCGGTCAAGCGCGTACATAATGACTTTACTGCCAAATCTGGTTATACTCGCGCCCGTAGGGAGTTAGCAGCAAGGGGAATAGATAATATTGATGAACTGCTGCAACAAAGGTTTGCTGTAATTAATATTTGGCGACCGATTGCACCAGTTCAGGAGTCACCTTTGACGGTGTGCGACGCGCAAAGTATAGCACCAACAGACCTTGTAGCTGGCGATCTCGTGTACCGCGATCGCGTTGGTGAAACTTACGCAATTACGTATAATCCAACGCACCGATGGTTCTACTTTCCGCAAATGCAACGAGACGAGGCGTTATTTATCAAGTGCTTTGACTCTGCGGAAGATGGACGAGCGAGGTTTGCGGCTCATACTGGGTTTGACGACCCGACAAGTCCATTGGATGCCCCTCCGCGTGAGAGTATAGAGTTGCGAGCTTTTGTTTTTTATCCGGCATAGTTGAGGTATTTTATCCTACTAAGTAGGGACGCAAAAATATTGTCATTAGACATAGGCGTAAAAATTTATTATGTGTTGCCGGAAATTCTTGACAGAGACGCGATATATCGCGTCTCTACATCTTGGACACTCCTATATCCATTAGATATTGGGTGTGGCAACACGCACCAGTTTTGATACCCTTCTTAAACCCAGTTTTCTCGTAAAACTCATGTACTTCCTCGCGTTTACTTCCACTCAATAGCATTACTTTGTAACAATTCTGACTCCACGCAGATTGCAGGGCATGATGTATTAGGTGCATTCCTACACCTTGCCGACGATAATCGGCGTGGGTGATTACATTCTCAATCAGACCATAGGGGCGAGCGCCTCGTGTCAAATTAGGAATAACTACTAACGTACAGGAGGCAATTAGGTTTCCATCCAAGTTTGCCACAAAGCAATTAATCTTGCGATCGCTTAATATTTGGTTCCATATCTGCTGAAGAGTTGATTCGTCAGGTAAGGGATCATCTATTCGGTTCAAATATTTGTATAGGTTCAAGAGTGCTGACAATTCATGCGGTTGGATGCTACGTATCGAAATATCCATATTTGTGCCCGGTTATCCTGCGTGATGTATGTATGCTTTATTTAGCAATGTCGGAATGCGCGAGCTCACATCTAATTCTGCGGCTAAATCAACATCTTGTTCAAATCCTTTCTCAATTAGTTCTATGCCGGAACCGCATTGCTTGAGAAGATTCTTGAGATTGGGTTGAGCATGGCGATAAGCTGCCAATGCAATTTGTGCATCTGGTGATTAGCTACCTTTGAGATAGCTAATGATAGCTCCTGCACCAATCAAATCCTCAAAGCAGGGACGGAGACTGCCTGATTCCCATTTTTCCCCTGCTGGGATAATAGCAATACGATGTCCGTACCTTATAGCAGCTAAAGCTACAGAGCGGCAATTTCTCAAACATCCAGCCAAAGTCGGAGTTTCTCCCGTCCCCAAACTCAGAGATGAACCATTTGGAGAAGGAAGTACAAGCCGAGTATTCTCAGGTATCTGACTTAAGGATGCGGGAGAGAGGGAATAACCAGTACCAGCCCGTTTAGTTGCTAATTCGGCATTAACTGAGCGAGCAAATTCTTGTGCAGATTTGTTTTCCCAATCGCAGGGGAAGACAATAGCATTTCGACTAACGGCAATTTCAATGCAAGTCGAAAATGAAAGGATATCTACGATAATAACGACATCACTAATTGGAGCTAATTGCTCAACTCCCTTTTTTCCCCATTCACACCTAATTTCAAAATTAGATTGATTGTAAAAGGACATAATTTTTATTCGTTGGCTGGGAATGCAATGCGGAAGCGAGTAATTGTAGGGTGCGTTACGGGACAAGCCCTAACGCACCGTTGTTATTTTACGTTTTGGCGCGGTTTGTTTATTCCTATGGTGTAGTGGGATAGGTATTGGTGCAAAACATTAATAAATTGCCGCCAACACCTTATCAGCAGCAGCCCGGAATGCAGTAGCAGCACCAGCGCTCATATCACGCGGGGCACAAATGCGATTCCTCACATAAGCCAGCGCGATCGCACCAACCGCCGACACAATCGGGTCAGCATTATCCTTACCACCCACACGTCCCCACGGTAAAGCTGTTTCATTCTCATGAATCAGATAGTTGGCTAGCAACCGCAGGTGAAAATCGACTGCTTCTTGAATTGGTGCAATATCATCATCTTTTACTAAAGCTTGTACTCCAGAGTTTTTCAGAATATCACCAATCGCAACTTCCCGGTTATCACTCAATCTTTCAGCAGCTTCGGCTCGAAATTGGATCGCCTCGCTGTAGGCTTGGTCGAGGGGTAAGAAATTTCCAGTTGGTTCTGCACCCCATCTGCGACGCAAAAGTAAATTATTGGTAATATCGTCCGACTTGACTCGGTGATATGCAGGACGTTGATTGAGTGCCTCAAACCAAGCGTTAATGCGGGGGTAACAAGGATTTCCTTTGAGATGATAACTTCGGTACACGGGTAAGTTAGCCGCCAATCGGTCAAGATGGGGGCTGTACATGATGTCTACCAGGCTAAAAGTACTCACAAAGTAGGAGCCGGGATATTTTCCTAAGAGTTGTTCTAGTTCATCTAATTTCGCTTCAAACTGTACTTGTAAGCTTGCTAATTCATTCGGGTCTTCTGGTGGTTGTCTGAGGAATTTATAGACAACATCTCTAAAACCATTGGTTTCAGCATCCTCTACCAACTGCCTTGCAATAGCGTTTTCCTCTGGGTCTTCTGGAAGCAAAGTTTGACCAAATTGTTCTTCCAATGCCAAGAGAATATTTTTGGACTCATAGACTAGTTTGCCCTCAATTTTTGCCGCAGGGACAAGGGTTGTAGGCACTAAGTCTGTGTACCATTTGGGTTTATTACTCAAGTCAATAAACTCCGTCTCAAAGGGAATTTCTTTTTCTTCCAAGGCAAACCAAACTCTCTCACAGAATGGACACCAGGAGTTAGTATCGCGGTAGAGGAGGACTGGTGGTTTTGTATCTGGTGGTAGTTTGTGGAGACTGCTGGGAATTGGTGCAGTCGAAGGATGCTGTCCCGATCTACGCACTCGTCGAGCATCAGTTTTATTTCGGGCAGTTTCTAGCAGTTGATCCCAGGTTGATACGGTGTTTTGAGTTGGCATTTTGCACCTTTCTATTCAACTAATTTTTTAATTTCTGTCGAACTTACACAAAATCGATTTAAAGCACGATATCTAGATATTTTCTATCGTACAGATAGAAAATATACTTCGCGTGCTGAAAATTAGAATGACCTTGGGGTTAAATGTTCGCCGATTGGCATTCATTTTACTAACACAATTGCTGATTTTACTTTGATGATTCAACAAGAACGTTCTTAGTTTCAGTCGAATTCCCCACCCAACAAGTGTATTTTCGATATCTTTTGCGTAACTCTTTTTCTATTAAAAATGAACAGAGGGAATTTTATCAACCCCCCAAGAGCAGATATCTTTAAATTTATATAGGAATCCGACTTGATTTTTGTTTGCGTAGCTTGCGCTTGCGCTTAAAAATCCAAGTATACGTAGGGGAGCCAGTGCCGTGCGGGGGTTCCCCTCGTTGAGGCATCTGGCGTTGTGTTAGGACGAAGTCCGTAACGCACCGTTCTGATGTCTCTGTGTCGTACTCTCGTCTTACGCACCCTACGTATATTTCAAAAATCAAATATTAGTCCTATAAACTCCACTAGGGGCGTTGCTGAATCCGAGTATGAATTTATTTCGCGCAGAGACGCACAGACGCAGAGAGTAAGAGTTTTAATATACCCCATTTTAAATTTCATACTTCAATTCAGTAACGTGCCACTAAGTGTCATTAAGTAATTATCGAACTTACACGCAAACTTTACGATTGTGCTGTGGCTTACCTTTATTATCGCCTCCGCCGACCGCAGCATAGGACTTGTTAAGCTCAAAGTCTCTCTTGAACTAGTTTTCATTTAGAACTGCGTTCGCGGAGCGACTCCAGAGGAGTATCGCATTAACTTTAAATACCACTTGCTTTTTATACAAACTCGTGACAAACTAATTTATGCAAACACCTATATCTCTATCTATTTACTGTAGTTTAAGTTAGTAGTTATTCATCTAAAGTATAGCTATATACAATTACTTGAAATTGATCAAGATAAAGCCTTGATCTTTCTAACCCATCGCAATGTACAATATCGAGCTAAAAGCATGAGCCAAATTTTAGAAGAAGTCCTAGTAGCTAACCGTGATTACAGTGAGGCTTTTGGTAATAAAGGCAACCTTTCTATACCTCCTGCTCGTCAGTTTGCAATTCTAACTTGTATGGATGCTCGACTCGATCCTGCTAAATTTGCTGGACTCAGTGAAGGGGACGCTCATGTGATTCGCAATGCAGGTGGACGTGCAAGTGATGATGCAATTCGCTCCCTAGTGATTTCTTATAAATTGCTTGGTACTCGTGAGTGGTTTGTAATTCACCACAGCAATTGCGGTATGGAAACTTTCACCAATAAAATTATCCATAATTTACTCAGTAGCAGTCTCAAAACAGCCAAATTAGATGAAACGGGTTGGTCTGATGTTGGTTCTGGAGAGGGAGCAAGCGAAGGAGAGTTTATTAACTGGTTGACTATCGACGACCTAGGAGAAAGTGTTTATACAGACGTAAAACGGATTCGCTCCCACCCATTAGTTCCACCCGAAATTCCTATTTATGGCTATATCTACGATGTCAAAACTGGGAAATTGATTGAAGTTCCTGAAGCTATAAAAGTTGGTCAAGCAGTGACTAATTGAAGGGAAATAAAGAGGATGTTTTAAAAGTAGGACTTCTTTCAATCGCTAAAATTTGTTCGCAAGCAAAACAGCACCCACCCAATAAAAGGATAGATGCTGTTTTGTTTATAATTTACTTGCCCGTATATCAGGTACTTCAAGCCAGGATACTCATCAATTAGCTCCAAAACCGGGTAAAAGTCGATAGGATTCACTTTTCATGAGGATTGAGAATCCCAGCCAAATCAACACAAGCGGGAATATTCTTCGACCGTAGCGAGCTA
>CAXTCQ010000245.1:0-12378 GCA_964242965.1 uncultured Calothrix sp.
GCAACGCTCACAACTTCCCTCTTGACTTAGCTGCTGGTGATGCTGCTCCTGTCGCTTTGAGCGCACCTGCAATCAACGGTTAATTCTAAATATCTAACGCTTAGGGATGCTTTGTAACATCGCATCTCAAAAAATTGAAAGCGCTTTCCTCTTTGGGGGAGAGCGCCTTTTGTTTATGATATTTTTGATAGATGCGGCACGATAAATCTGGTTTTTTGTGAATATTTTTTGAACACAGTTTATCTTCAATTAATGCCAAGATGCACGCGATCGCGATAGGAAGTATAGATGATTTCAACTCAAACAGAAATAGAGATTATCGGTAGTTTTATAAATCTAGCACGCGGTATGCAAGATTCCCGACAACTTTTACGGGTGCCATTGGCAAATAGGGGGTATTGCCCCTTAAAGAAGGATTTTTCGTTATTTCACGAGATTGTAGGGGCGGGGTAACCCCGCCCCTACGAGGGTTTTTTGGTAAAATGAGGGGTCAGACCTATCATTCGCCAACAGTATCCTTTAAGAAGTCGGGAATCTCAGCCCCACGACATGTGAAAATTAACTTCTCAATTTTTCTTCTTTTCCTCTTTCTTCACGAATTCCGTTATCAAAAATCTCTCTCAAACTCTTATCTTAATTTAGACTTTACTGATTTTTGTCAAATATTACATATTATGATGTCCAAAATTGATATTAATATTGTTGCAAGGGAGATAACCATGACTTCCGTCATTTTATTCAAAGTTCAAAATTTTCACTAATGATGGCATTCTCTAAACTAACTTGGATGCTGAACTTTTTGCCGACTTCTCCGCGAAAGGGTTTAAGTTGAATGTAATTGTCTTGATTTCGAGACTGAACTGCTTGGAGATTTTTTCCGGCTTTGGATAGTAACGTCAAGTTAATATTCGCAGGTAAAAATCTGTCACCATTTGTTGGATGCAGTTGAACCAAAACGCATAATTTCTCCTCTGGTTCTTCAGTAATACTTACGAGTAACGCAACTGCTTTATTACCAAATTGCATTCCTAAATCGATAAATTTACCGCGTTTTGTACCTGTTTCGTCGATATTCCTAATATTTAAAGCCAGATTTCCTTCTTCTTCAAGCATGAAATCGAGAGTTTGCCAAGTATCGTTGAATACACCTTGCAACCATTCGCTTAATTTAGTTGTAGTTTCTTGGAGATAAGCGCGTATTTCTGGAACTATTGTTTGTGCGGTTACGGGTAAAGGTATTGCCGCAGGTTTAAGGTAACGGGTGTAGAATAACAAATGGTTTGGTTCGGAATCTAATAACTCTAGGGGCAATTGATAGCAATTATTTGATGCCGGTTGCAAATTATAACTATTGCGGTAATCAATCAATTCGTCGTACCGTATTAGACCCCGAAGCATGACAATTTCTTCTTCTTCGCTAACTTCAAGTAATACATAAAAGTGAGATACTAACTCGGCATTGTCAATTGCAACTTGGGGAATACTGATAATTTCATCGAGTACGTGTTCGGTTGCGATCGCACTAATTTTAAACCCACCAATATTAAGTATTCCGACATTCTCGATTGCGCTGAAATTCAGGTTGATAGTTTTATCGTCAATCCGCTGAAGCCATTTATCTAAGCTGAGAACTGCCAGTGCATTTAAATAAGCTTGCCATTGCTGCGCTTCTGGTATTGCATTGCTAACAATCGCTTTTGCCCGGTCGAAATCTTCTGTTTTTAACCAAATAACTTGCGGAATTAAGAATGTCGTCATATTGCTGAGATTATCCAGAGATATCATTTTCCGGCTCCTTAAATATTTTGATGTATGTGATTCAAACGTATTGCAAGTTGTTGCGCGTAAGCACTACTCATCACCCGATTTTTGCCCGACCGAATTTCTTGGGCTGCACTCTGAAAAACTTCTTCGTCAGCAAATACTTCGATTTGTTCGGCAAGATTTTTCAGATAGTCAATTGGGGGAGTAATTGTAGTTAGTCCCTTTGATTGTGCCTTTTTTAAGATACTGTCGAGAAGTTTTTGTACGGTTTGTTCGCGCACTTTTGCAAGTAATTCACCTGGGTTTAAGATTCGCCGTGTTTGATCCCAACTTGTCATTCCCAGCAATGGGACAATGTCTTTGAGCGACATTCCTTCACCGTAGTACATTTGTAATCCGGGAATAAATTTTGCCGCAAATGATGCGTATTTCTTACTTTTTTCTAATCGTGAAATGCAATTGCGAAGTTCCGACTCGATAACTTCGCTCAAAGTGAGTTGGAGTTGGTCGTGCAAGAACTCTAAAAATTCGCGTTCTTCGATATCGTTTTCGCTAATCGATTCATAGGCTAAATCGGTTCTCGGTGTATAATTGCCTGTCTCTGGGTCTTGAATTTCTAAAGGTTCGCGGTAACTCCACAGGTCGTATTGTCGTAGTTGAATTGCTGCATACTTGAGTGCTTTTGTCAACTCAACTGAAGTATTAATCGTAATGCCGCGCTGCTTCAACACAGCCAACATTTCGGATAGTTGGGTGTTGCTAGGGTCGGGACACCGCTTTGGACTAACTTGACCTCTAATTTGACGTTGTTGAAGTCGGTCGCGTCGGTAGACTGCATGAAAGACTTCGATTAAATTGCGATCGCGTGAGGATAATCGTTCGAGTTGTTTGGGACGAGTACGGTTTAAAAGTGCCCAATCGCTCAAATTTTTAAAGCCATGTTCGGATAAAAACTCTTTGATTTCGGGATTTTGCTTGGTTTGTAAATACGTCCAATTATCCAAGCTCATCCGCGTCGCAGAATCGCTTTTAAATGTTTGTAATACTTTGACTGTAAAAAGTTCGTAGGTACTAGGATGCGCTTCACCATTGCGATTGAGGACAAATTGCGTTTTGGCTGCGCTATCCAAAATCACCAGACTTTGACCATCATCATTCAAAGCAAATCTCAGAAAGTCTTGATATGTAAAACTCTTTTCTCCACCAAAAAGATGGTCTATCTTCTTGCACGCTTTTAATATTGGTTCGGATATATAGCACCGCAAGCAAAGTCCCGCATTAGCACGAGTAATATTATCGACTACTGAATTTTTAGCATCGAACATTGATAAAAGTGCAGCTTGGGTATCCTCGCATGAACGCATCGATAAGAGCATAAATTCCTGTGCAGTCGGGATTTGCTGGTACTCATACCCACTGCTCAAGCTATTCAAACTAATTCGGCAGATTTTCCAGTATCTTGACAAAGTACCCTTCATAATCCGCTCCCCTACCATTAACTCTCCTTGTTATATCTTTAGTATTAAATAGATAGATGGCAGCAATTTCAACTTATGCAGTTTTGGAGGGGAGTAGGGAGGAGCCTAACTAGGAAGCGGGGGTACAAAGCGTTGTAGCATGTGGCGTTAGGGAGTAGGGAGTAGGGGGAGGCTCCTTTATGGTTCAATAACTAGAACTATTATCTTGAAAATTGTTACTTTTATTTAAATGCTAAATAGCTAAATCCCCGACAACTTTTACGAAGTCGGGGATATTTTGCCAATTTACAGATTATTTAGCTTATGCATCTCGATAATTAGCATCAAGCCAACAACGGGGTAACTCTTCACCGGATGGAAAAACAAGATTTGATTTTTTGTAGCTGGTTGGGTCTTGTTCTTCTTGACCTAATTGGTCTTGTCCTTTAATAGCATCAGTCGCTGGGTTAATTAATTCCTTTATATCAAGAACTTCAACCATGCTGCCACTATCTTTAGCTTGTAATATCATTGTAGTTGCCTCCGTGATTTTGCACTGGTAAATAAACGAGTTAGAAATTATTTCTCTCGCTAAAATATGGACAAAAATAATATTTAAGATTAACTTACCTGAAATATTAATAGTTAATGGTTACTATAGCGTTTCCCTCTCGAGTGAGGTACAGTCGTAGGGGCACAGCACAGAATAGCCCCTACATTTTGGACGAAGCAAGTGTACCTGATTAAACTAAGGACCGCTATAATCAATTCAACATACCATTAACTATCAACAACAAACTCTTAAAGAGAGTTAATTATCTAAAGAATTAGCCTGTAGGAGTAATTTCTTTAATCGCATATACGCTTCTTCAGGTGTAAGCGCTTCTGACTCAATCTCATTTGGAATGTAATATTGCCGACAATCGGCAAAGTAGCGCACAACAAAACTAGGTATTAACCCTAACTGCAAAGCTTTTTTAGCTAGTTTATCTGTTACTTCTGCTAAGGTATATCCATCGTGAAACTGATACTCAGACATAAAATATGTTCTCCTCGAAATTATCTCGCTTGCAGACAAATTATCGGAGAGAACCTACGTATCAATCAATACGACAGCAGTACAAATATTACAACTTATCTTGAAATTTTTCTAGTATATCTACTAGATTTACCTGACATTGCAGTGGTAATAAGTCGATTAGTGCGATTTCTCGTCTTCCACCCCCAATTTTGACTGAAATCGATTCCAATACTTTGATAACTCGGTCTTCGTCCACCGAATTCGAGGTGAGTAGAGGATACATTTGTTCGGCTACAATAGTATGCAATTTGGCATCAGCGAGATAAAGATGCCATTTCGCAATATCGATGTAAACGTTTTCGCCAATTTCAGCGGCTAGGGATTCGAGGATTTCGGTTGTACTGATTTTTGCCATCGAAATAACCCTTTATAATGAGTCTGACTCTTAACTATCTAAATAATATGCCGCAATTAACGATTTTAGTACTACCTCAAGTTACAATCATCCCCAAATTATCGTTCTCTCTTCAGGTGGATTTTGGCGTATCGGAATAGTTTGCGATCGCACTAATGTAAACTAGATGCGACAGCAATATTCCCAACCAACTTAGAGTCAAAAGGGGCAACCATTCCCAGGTTGTCTTGAGAAAGTTGTGAAAAAACCACATCCCCGAATTAATTGCAGCGAAAACTGCCACATGCATGGCAAAATTCATCCGGTCATCTAGCTTGCGAAAATCGGGGTCTTGACGGGTAGGTATACGAGGCCAGCGTGGAGGCATAAATTATAAATATAAATTGCAAACAGAATCATTTGTAACTTATTTTACGATTTTCCAAGCATAATTTGCTATGAAAAATATTTTTTTTGAGATTAATCTTGTGGGATAAGTGTCTGGGGCTTTATTGCCAACAACGTCGAATTGTGGCAAACTCATCTAAAATTGATAAGACACCTTTGGCATAATCTTCTCCACTCCATTGAGATGCTCGTAACAAGCCTCGTTGCACAAGGGTTTGACGCAAGCTATTATCATTCCAAAGTGCCTTAATTACCAAAGCAATATGTTCGGGGTCTTTAGGGTCAACTAACAAAGCAGCGTCTCCGAGTTGCTCAGTAGCACCAGATACCTTGGAAGCAATAACAGGACAACCCAAAGCAAATGCTTCCAAAGGTGGTAAGTTATCAGGACCGAAAAAGGTTACAAAGGTAAGAGCAAAAGCATTTTGGTAAAGAGCAATCAAATCTTCTTGAGGTATGAACCCAAGAAAATGTACTTGTTGAGATAAGTCGAGTTTTGCTGCCATTTCCTGGACGTATTTTTTATTTCCTTTGTCCGAGCCACTGAAGACAACTGGAAAATTAAGGTCATACTTTTCTTTTAATAATTTCACAGCCAGGAGCAAATTAACATGGTTTTTGTGAGACCAAAACTGAGCGGGATAATATAGATATTTATCTGGAAGATTATATTTATCTAATACGTATTTGCCATTACTAGGAGGAGGATTTAAGGCAAATTGAGGTGTCGGAAAGGGTAATACCCGAATACGTTCTGACGGTACTTCATAAAAGCGTTCAATTTCAGATTTAGTAGTGTTTGTACCTGCGATCGCAAACGAAGCTCGTTTCAGTGTCTTTATATAAAACTGTTCTCGCTCATTCCATTCCCCTTTTATACTTACCTCTGGAAAGTATGGCTGCATCCGATGTTGTAAATCCCACACTGTGAAGATATTGGGGATTTCTGTTGTGAGACAATATGGACCGATATTCCAAATAATATCAATTTCCTGTTTTTGTAAGGGATGTAAAACTACAAATTTTTCATGCCAATTCTCTATTTTTAACCTACTCCTTGGATATCGCAATTTTTTTAAAATCGCATTTGAATATACATAAAATTTATATAACCAAAATTTTTGAGGATGCTGCCAAAGAGATATATAATGAATGTTTTCTGCGAGTAATGAATGATTTATTTCTTTTCTTAAACCAAATACTATAAAAGTATGAGTACTTTCTGATGCTAACTTGATAATTGAGTTGAGTATTTCACTTGTAAATGTATAACTTCCTCCATTATAGGGTGATTCATCACCTAAAAATATAGCTACCTTCATTTCGATTAATCCTATAAAGTAAAAGTATTTTTATTGCATCTCTCTCCTTGGCTGGACGGCAATAAAGCCTTAAAAGCTTGCGTGCAAACTATTTACACAAACAAAGTAAACTCCCCAAGTATCAAATCCTGGCTCTTTGTTAGTCATCCACTCTCGGTAATCGATTACTTCCATCTGGAATTGATTTAAGATTAATTCGATTTCCGGTTTAAATAGATAACGCATTTGGTGGCTTTCTCGAATTTCCTCAACAATGCTACTTTTTTTGTCTTTAATTAAAACTTGATAATTAACATCGACTAAATTCTCATTAGGGTGAGTAGCAGGTTCAGCAATTCTCGTGATTTCAATCAATTCATCCTCCAGTCGCTTGACTCGGACAGTCGGGCGATCGCTCAACACAGCTGGTCCGTACCAGCAATCAAAAATAAAAATTCCCCCAGGTTTGAGATGAGCTTTAACCGTTGCTAAAGTTGCCTGGAGAGCCTCATTTGTTGTTTGGTAGCTAATTACATGAAAAAGTGAAATTATTGCATCAAATTGCTGGTCAGTACGAAATTCTCGAATATCTCCTTGAGAGAATTTTAATTTTGAAGCTAAATCGGGGAGAAGTTGCTCCCGACGCAAAGCGAATTGCTCTAACATTTCTGCACTTATATCTACACCATGAAGTTGATAGCCAGATTGTGCTAGCAGTGCAGCATGAATACCTGTACCACATCCCAACTCTAAGATGGAGACTGCGTTAGGTGCGTGATTTAGTAATAATTGATGGATAAACTGGGCTTCTTTTGGATAATCTTTGTCGCGGTAGAGCAAATCGTAATAACGGGCGTAGTTGCTAAATACATTCATTTGAATACCTCCGCGATGACTTCTGCTACTTGAGAAATTTGCTCATCGGTTAGTGCCATCCCGCTAGGAATATAGAAACCTCGACGGGCAATTTTTTCTGCAACCGGACAAGACACCCCATCAAACAAGCCCATCTTTTGGAATACGGGTTGCTCGTGCATAGGGTAGAAAAAGGGACGAGTACCAATTTTCGACTCGGCTAAACGTCGCATTGCTTCTTGGGCATCAAAAGGCACTTCATCTTTTAGAACCAGACCATATACCCAATAAATATTGTTGGCATAGTCTGTGTGTGTTAACGGCAGTTGTAAACCAGGGATGCCTGACAAAGCTTGCGTGTAACGTTGCCCGATATGTCGTTTGCGAGCCACAAATTCGTCTAATCGCTCTAGTTGAGCGACTCCAACAGCGGCTTGCAAATTGGACATCCGCATGTTCCAGCCCAATTCTTCGTGTACAAAGCGTTTTTGGGGTTGGAAGCACAAATTGCGTAAGGAACGACAGCGTTCTGCTAGATGCTCGTCATCTACGAGCAGCATTCCCCCCTCACCAGTTGTAATATGTTTATTTGGGTAGAAGCTGAAAGTACTGATACTGCCGAAGCTACCGCAGGGACGACCTTTGTAGGTTTGACCGTGCATTTCGGCTGCATCTTCAATGATTTGCAGTCCGTATTTGTCAGCTAAGGCTAATACTGGTTCCATATCTACAGGTAGCCCATAAATATGAACCACCATAATTGCTTTTGTTCTGGGTGTGATTTTTTCTTCAATCTGACTGACATGCATATTCCAGGTGTTGCTCAAGCAATCAACTACAACTGGCACACCACCGCTACGGACAATGGCAGATGCACAAGAAATAATCGTGAATGTAGGGAGAATGACTTCATCCCCTGCTCCAATTTTTAATGCTGCGATCGCAGCATCAAGAGCGGCAGAACCGTTGCTGACAGCTATGCCATATTTACGTCCGTGACGAGCAGCAAACTGTTCTTCAAATTTTTTGACGAATGGACCTTCAGAAGAAATCCATCCGGTATCTATACACTCAAGCAAGTATTTTTTCTCGTTGCCATTGAGTAGTGGCTGGTTAACTGGAATTGGGTTCATGACTGAGCGATAGGTATCTTGGTTTGTGCTGTAGTAATGGCAGTAAACCGAGTTTTGTCATGCTCACCCACATAGGGGCCTTGCTTAACCTCAATCATTTCGGTTTCTTCTAACATCTCGAAACCGTGACCACCAGTGACTAAAAGGATTACATCACCAGACTCTAAGATGCGACTTTCTAGGTAATGCTGCTGGTTGTTGTAAAAGTCTACACGCAGCTTGCCTTTTTTAATCAATAGGACTTCCTGAGTGTATTGCACTTCGCGGGTTACAGGATTGTGAACGTGGGGTGGAATGACTTTACCAACTGGATGGTGCATGTACGCCAACTGCTGGGATAGATTATCTGGTGTGAAAAAGTGAATACCTGGCTTGTTGAAGTCATGAGAGACAATCAGAGCTAGGAGTTGATTATGATAGGTTATTTCTTCAATCATTTTAATGCGACCATATTTTAATAATATTACTGTCTGAAAACTATTGCCTAAAAAACTTACAACTGCCTTTTTTCGCAATTATGTTTTGATTTTATGGTTGTGCCTTAAAGTCAGGTATAGCAAAATTAACTTATTAATGTACTTCCCCATATTTTGCGATTATTGATTATTTTTTCTCTCTTAATAATTTAATAATTGATTATTTTTGTCTCTATCCTGACCCCAACCATCTACATACTTTGTTCTATCTACTTTCGGAAAGATAATTTTGTTTAACAAGCCAGCTAATTTTTTGGTAAAAATATCACCTCCAAATACCCCATTTTTACGCAGAATCTGTAACTGGCGATAAATTTTAACATTAGTTTCATTAATGTCTACGTTTTTGCTAAACGCGCCATAGTGAATAAAGCAAGACTGATATTTAGAACTTACAACTGCTAAATCAAACCCATAAACATCCTTAAGAGCTTTTTGAAAGTACCCCGTTTCATCCCAGGCATTACGCGAGACTGAACCGGAAACTATTTCTTCATAGTAAGCATGAGAAACGTTACACTGAAGCGCTTCTCGCTTGTAAATACAAAACCAAGTATTCCATCGCTCATTCAAACAGATGACTTCGTTGGAAAAAGAGTCGTAGCACTCTTCAATAGTTGGATTGTAGTCAGTTGCAATTGCAACTAATTTAGGATTATTTTTAAGTTCCTCCAACATCACTGGAATAAATTTTGCATCTAGAATTTCAAAATCGGCATCTACAGTCGCATGTAATGGTGTTTGAATTTTCTTTAATTCTCGATCCCAAATAGTTGCACATTTCTCAAATGGTCCTTCTAATTTAGGGTCATTAGGTTTTTTATCATCAGTTTGCCATTCATTTTCGACAATTTCAACAAAATCAAAATTTCCCCAAGTTGGGAAGTATTTTTTTTTCAGGGTAGAACCAATCCAATTAGAATATATACGCAGTTTAAAAGGAATATTTTTCAGCTTTGCATAACTTCTAACCGCCCAATCTGCAATAACTACATCGCGGTCGGTCACAATCATAAAAAATGTAATTTGAATATTATTCATTGAGTTATCTATCATATAAAAGTTCTAATTTCAACTTCTAGTGTTTCTTTGGATAAAGGCTTCATAACCAGTCTTGCTGCAAAACAAGCTTTCTAAAGCTTTTGTCAAACATTAGCCGAAATATATATCTAATTTGAGATTGACTTCTAGCAGTATTGATTTTGGTATTTAAGGCAGGTGCATCGTTTTGTTCTCTAACAAGTAAGGATTTTAGCCAAAATTTACTTTTGACAGTAATTTTGGCAATATGCATTAGGAGATGAAGTTGACCTGGAACACCCTTGTGATACTTGGAATACATATCGCAAGCACCTTCATTTGCCATACGACGACAAAAGTAGTCAATTGTCATTCGCGAAGGGGGAATATGATGATGAACGATAGCTGCTGGCACGTAACCAACTAGCAGATTATTTTCCCATAGCTTCCGGTTGAGTCCGCTTTCTCCATCTCCAAGCCAGATATCACCAAAACTTTCTGGATTAAAACCACCTAATTTAAATAACGCATCACGCCGAATTGCCATATTGACACCAAAGAAAAACCCTTGGGAATCAAGACGCAATTCTGCATAAGGTTCCATAAGACTAAGAATGGGGAACATTTTAGAATCTCCCATGTAATCCAATAACCATTGAGGAGGTGGAACTTCCCATATCGGTCGCACCGGACCACCCGCAGCTACCATTTCCGGATGTTGTAAGAAACTATCAGCATAAACTTGTAGCCAAGCTGTATCAAATGTAGCATCATCATCCGTGAAAACTAAAATATCACCTCTAGCAGCTTTTGCACCAGCGTGACGCGCATTGTGTAAGCCTAGCTGTGGTTCCGGTATGTAGTTTACAGGTATTGTCGCTGTCTGATTAAACTCTGCTACCATACTTTGAATTTTTGAGTCAGCAGCGTTATCGATAACCAAGATTTCAAAGCTTTCCAGAGTCTGCTCTTGCAGGCTTTTGAGAGCTTGTAAGAGGACAGATGAACGATTATAGGTTGGGATAATAATTGAAACCTGCATTGTTTTTCATCTTGTAAAACTTAATCTTAGGTAATTCTGTAATTCTTAAATTCCGTTGTGGCTAATTGATTTAATTAATACTGCGAACTTTGATATTTTTCTTTCAGAAAGGTTCAGATTTTTGCTATGGCTTACATAATACCTTGTAGTCTTGTAATTAAGTTAAATTTGGCTTCGATGAACGATTGAATTTAACTAATAAAATTCATCCGGTATAGAAGACCATTCAGTCTTTGTTAAAATCTTACAACTTCCTGGCAATCCTGAACTACCAGTACCAAAAAAATCTCCTCCTTCTACCTGAATAGATGCTGCATCTTCAAGCCAATCTAATATTTCTTGGTCGGCATGAGAAATAAAAATTAATAAGTTGTATAAGCCATTTGCTAAAGGTAAGTTATTTACCCTACATCTGACATAACCTGTACTCGGCTCTAAAGTTAGATTATTGTTGGTAAAGTTAGTCCTAAATAGTAAAATTGTATTTCCTCTTTCATCTAATAAATCAAAGCTAAAAACAGTATCACTAAGACGGCTTCCAGTATTATTTATATAGCCAACTTCAAAATAATAATCTTTCCCTGACTGTAAAGACTCTACTTCTTTACCTTCTGTATCTAAAACCTTAAAGCTAATTGCTTTTACTTTACCCGAACCTCTTCGATCGGTTCGCTTGTTTACAGAAGTTTCACGTATTAATGCATAAGTCTTTTCTAAATAAATCCTGATTGCCTTTTGCGGTTCACTATCTGCGTAAACTCTACCTGACTCTAAGACAATCCCTCGATTGCAAAGTGACTCAACCGCACTCATTGTGTGGCTAACAAATAAAACGGTTCTTCCCTCTTTAGCTGATATATCCTCCATCTTCCCCAAACACTTCTTTTGAAACTGGGCATCTCCCACTGCTAGGACTTCATCAACTATTAAAATCTCTGGTTCTAAGTGTGCGGCAACCGCAAAAGCAAGGCGTACATACATCCCCGATGAATAACGTTTAACAGGAGTATCTAAAAACTTTTCAACTTCTGCAAAAGCGACAATTTCATCAAACTTTCTTGTAATTTCCACTTTGCTCATCCCCAAAATTGCACCATTGAGAAAAATATTTTCTCTACCAGTCAGTTCTGGGTGAAAACCTGTCCCAACTTCCAATAAACTTGCAACCCGACCCTTAATTCGCACACTTCCCTTCGTCGGTTCTGTAATCCGACTCAAAATTTTTAGTAACGTTGATTTTCCAGCCCCATTTCGACCAATAATGCCAACGCGATCGCCTTGTTTAATTTCAAATGAAATATCCTGCAACGCCCAAAATTCTTCATAGGCTCGATTAAATATCTTTTTACCAGAAGTTTTAAGCAATTTTTGACTCAATAATTTTGCAGTATCTGTCACAGCATCCCGCAAAGTCTTGTATTGCTGTCCCTCTTGTCGCTGACCCAGAACATATTTTTTTCCCAGGTTTTCAACTCTGATAATCGCATCTGACACCAGCTTGACTCCC
>CAXTCQ010000246.1:0-12368 GCA_964242965.1 uncultured Calothrix sp.
GTGGGGGGAGTGGGGGGAGTGGGGGAATCTAGAAAGACGGGAGTAATTGCGGTTACGTCGGGGAGATGGGTTCCACCGTTGTAGGGATTATTTGATAAATAGACATTTCCCGGTTTGATAGTGTTGCCTTTATCCTTAATTAAACTACGGACGCTTTCACTCATTGAGCCTAAATGTACGGGAATATGAGGGGCATTTGCAACTAATAATCCCGATTGGTCGAAAATCGCGCAGGAGAAATCTAAGCGTTCTTTGATATTGACTGATGCTGCCGTGTTTTGGAGAACAATCCCCATTTGTTCGGCGTTAAATTGATAGAGGTTTTTAAATATTTCTAAGCGTACAGGGTCGGGTTGAGACGTTGCGTACATTTTTATTCCTATTAGACGTAGGTTGGGTGTAGCGTCAGCGTAACCCAACATTTACAATTTTAATCGTTGGGTTACACTTCGTTTCACCCAACCTACGAAGCCTTAGATATAATTATCTTATGAAACACCGCCTCCAGAACTGAAGCGCAGTAGATATTAAATTAATATAGAGTGAAGAGACCCTTCATAGGGATTGTGGCAGACCACCAGTCTTACCCAGCAAACTTCAATCCCAGAAAATCTAGATATAATTAGCACGCAACACACATTGAATTTGTTAAACTCTCGTCAGGTAAAGAAAAGTGGATAATTGGAATATTTTATTAGAAAGTAGAGCCGATGGCTTTACTACAGCCACCGTCTTAGAAGTTCTCGATTGCCAAATTAGTGATGAAACCAAACAAGGTGCTGTTGAAATTCAACAGCTATTACACAAGCGTCTAGCACAGGCAGAAATAATTCAAATTCCGGCACCAATACAACCAATTACTCCAGAAAACCCCTTAATGAAGTTTGCTGGAATTTTTCAGAACGACCCAGATTTTATGGAAATCATGGAAGAAATCAGAGCAGAGAGGGGCTTGGATAATATATGAGAAAGGAGATAGTGGAACGTCTAATTTATAATTCATACAAGTTATTTTTAAGTTTTACTATATTCTTACGTATCTATATAATTTGGAATTAGCGTTAACAAATCGGTAACGCCAACGTCTACTCCCTCTTGAAATAAAAGTGTAGTTACTTGTCCCCGATGATGTGTTTGGTGATTAAAAAAATGAAATATCAAACTTCCAAATTCTCTGATTGCTGGTACTCCTTTGGTATCTTTGTACTCAAGGTGATAAGATAAATCTGCTTCGGTTAGTTCATTGCACCAGTTGATAATTATGTTGTCTAAATTTCGACGTTGTTTGGAAAGCTCATCGAAGTTAGCGTAAAGAATTTGGTCAAGAGATTGTGGTTGCTCAATATTACGCAAAGGCTCAAGTTGTGTATGGTTAGCTGGATGGGTTGTAAATCTTTTTAACCAAATAATGTCACCAACTATTATATGATTGAGCGTACCAATTATAGAAACAAAGAAAGCTTTTTTATCTAATTCTAACTTCTCAATAGGAAGTTTAGCAGTTGCTTGGTAGAGGCTTTGATTCATCCATTGGTTGTATTTAGCCATTAATCTAATTTGCTTAAGTAATGTCATAGTACACCTTTGATTACATTCATTATTTGATATTTAATATAGTTTATACTACACTTATTTCAATAAAACTATAAATTATATCGAATCCGGTTAAATAAACACACAAACGGTAGGGGCACAGCACTGCTGTGCCCCTACGAATACCTTGTGCAATAAACCGGATTTGGTATTACTATACAAGTAAAAATATATGTATTGCTTAGTGACCTTTGTAAAAACGCTTGGATTTATTGAAGTTGAAATTAATTACTATGTATTTGCCGTAGGTAATAAAATTGCTTCTTGGCGCAAAGAGAAATACGTACCTCTACGAAGTTACCAAAAGCTATATCCAGAACAAGAATTTTTGGTTGTAAAACAATACTCAATAAAGGAATGGTGTCATCCAGATATAAGATTTAGAGAAATGGCTGATTCAGTAAGTTGAGTTTTTTAAGGCTGAATTTAGAAAAACTTCTCATAATCATCATGACTACCAATCCAAAACCAAGTAACTGTATCGCTGACTAAAATTCCTACTGCCCGGTAACTACGTGTTATTCTTACAGACCAAATATCTTCCTTTTCGTTGATGCATTTAAAATGTAAAGATGGGTGAAAAGGATTTTCTCTCCACAGATAGTAAGCTTTTCTTACACTTATTTTAATATTTTGATCGAGTGAGAAATATGCTTCCCAAAAAGAAGGGAGAGTCGCGGACTTCATAACTTGTCGTAATCCATAGGTTGAGAATATCCGGATGCTATCTGCTTTTTAGCAAGTTGAGCAGCTGCAACAAGCTTGCTTTGAGTTTTCTTAAATGTATCCTCCCATTGAAGTTCATCTCGTAAATCTTCTAGGTATTCTCGAAGGTGGTCTGCAACTTGGTTTTGGACATTTTCAGGTAGAGATTCCATCATCTTGATGACGGTTGCGATCGCGTTTGATGACATAAGTTGATTTTCCCTTAAGATTTGACCAAGCTTACTACTAAAATAGCACTGCTAAAATTTTAAATATTGACCAACTAAACCAGTATTTATCGAGTTCGACGACATTCATCTAAAAGTGCATTAAGTATTCCTTGACATTTTTTCCACTATATACATTTATGACAAAAGCAAATACTATTTGCTCGTTTTCCCAAGCTGCTGCAAATTTGTACATATTAAATTTGACTTATACCGAAGCGGTCTTTATATGCGGGTAATTAGTACCCAGGAGCGCGAAAGTCGAAGGAACGCGGTGTTTTAGGTGGCTGTTGAGGTGCTTGATTTCGGGCTGGCTTACGAGAATTTCGCTTTAGAATTGGTTGTTTTTTTAACCGAGTTTTGGGACGGTACTTGATTGTACGTTTAGGACGTTGCCTGGTTCGGTGATTGGCTGAACGGTTGTATGGAAACTCCTTGAAGATGCTGGGATGGGGATTGGTTCGTGCCGATACTGGGATAGCGATCAAAAAACTGATACCCATAGCTGTTGCTAAAACAGCCAACTTTTCGAGTAAAGTTATGCGATTGAATAAATTCATGGCAAACTTGAACTTGATTGGTGTGTTGCAGTTAATGGTAATTCATAACAGGTTGAATAAAGCACAAGCTAAGAAATTTGCTTTTCACATCTATTCTTCTATCGCCAGTAACCAAACGTTCTATATTTTAGAACGCCCATGCTGCTTGAAAAAAGTCTTGCTCGCACAACATGGCATAGCGATAGGTTGAGCGTACTAACGCTGTATCGCTGGCATAACTTTCCACCAAACTCTCTAATGTTTGCGCTAGCGGGGTAAAATCTGAACTACTGTAAGTCCGAATCCAGTCTGCATACTGATGGTTAGGAATGCCATTACGAGCTAACTGTTCTCCCAAAAAAGCATACAAACGCATACAAGGAGACATTGCCGCAGCAGTTAAACCCACATCTGCACCCCAAGCAGTTGATAACAAAAAGTCCGTATAGCGTCGGGTAGCTGCTCCTGGTTCTACAGAGCGCAAATCAACTCCCCACCTAGCTGCATAGCTTTCATGCAACCGCATTTCTTCTAGCACCCCATTAGCTAAGTTGTGAAATATAGTAAATCCTGCAAAGTCTGATGCCTTAGCTGCTGCAATACTATAGGCACGGGCAAAAGCTTCTAAGAAAAAAGCATCTTGCCCTACGTAGTAAGCAAACTTTTGTTGTTCAAGAGTACCGTTAGCAATACCTGCAACAAACGGGTGGTTCAGACTTGCTTGTACCAAATCTTGATTTGCTTCCCATAATTGGCGAGAAATAGTCATCGTGCGATCGCCCTCTGTTTTAAGTTGCCTTGCCGATAGTAGCAATGTCTGCCTCTGCTCCCAGCGGCTGGAAGTCATCAAACGCTGATAACTACTCGTTTTAGCAGTATATTTCATTTGGAGAACGTAGATATTCCCTCAAGAAATGCTTTTTATATGCTTTCTAAACTAAAATCATGAGGATTTTGCAGCACAAAACTATCACCCTCCTTAATCAAGTCACCAGTACAGCGAATAGGCGATCGCTCTTGATAAGCTGTTTGAGCGAGAAGATATTCTTGCCCGATTAGTTCAGTTTTGATTTTGCGTAGTTTATCAACAACGATGCCCATCAAAAAAACTTCACCTGAAGGGTATTCGAGAACCCCTTCGCGGTTCGGTAGTCTCCCACCATCGGGAACCGCCATAGACGCGGAGCGGTTTCCCGATGGGTAGATGTGGGCTGCCTCGCCGCCTAATTTACCATTAGTATTTTGGTTTTGAACTTGTGTTACCATTCCTTGAATAGTGATATTAGGAATATGTGTAACAAGTTCGCTCAATATATCAAGCTGCGAACGATTTTCTGCTTTTTCTAAAGTTTCCACAATTTCATACATTCGGCGCGGGTAATCATCAAAATCTTTATCCAAAGGTAAATAAATTTTTAATTTATCATTAGAAAAAGTATCTCGCGTCCAAGTTGATACTTGTTGTGGTACATTAGTTCTTTTATGCCATTGGTGCGCTTCCAGGTAAGCTACTACTCTATTTGGATCTAAGCTTTTTAAAATATCACTATCGCAAACAATTGCTTTCATAATGTACCTCTTGTTTCTATTTGCTGCATCATATTTTTGAGGGCATCAACTGAAAATAACTACGCTCGTGGTAAGTAAACAGTTACGCTTTCAGTGTTTCGTGTTTCCGGCTGTCCCTTTAATGATAGCCAATACCCACAACGACGCACGCAAAGTTCGGCTTCGGACTGCTTAACCCATTCGCTTAACTCGTTCGGAATTAAAACAACCACTAAAATTTTAGGGACTAGAGTTTTTGGCTTTCTTAACTCATTGTAGTTCTTAAGCTTCAGAGGATACCTGATAAACTTATCGTCAGTTATATCTGTAGATGTAGATTTTACTTGTATTTCCAAGCGAGGCGGATATAAGGAATATTCCTGTTCTTCACCTGAGATAATAACATCTATACCACCTATATCCATCGGTCTAGATGATATTTGACACGAATAACCTGCCGCTGACACAACTGCATAAATATATGCATAGCTGAATTCTTCTTTCTGGATGTTCATATCCATTGAATTTGCAAGTAGTTTTTAATCTTAAGTTTTATATTCCCAATTTACATCTGTAAATATTACCTTATTTTACTATTAATTTGTGCCCTTTGATTTTTTTAAATAGGATAAAATATCTCTCAATTACACATAGTTTGCTAGCAATAAACTCAAAGTATTTTCCATTTATTGTTATTTTTTAATGATGTTAAAGTGTTTGTACTGCTAAGAAAATGGGGCAGTGTGTGGTTTTGCTTATAAAGTGTCTGTCAAAACTGCCAAAACTATGAAATAACTATTACGACCAAACCCTTTACCAGCAATACTTACAGGCTTAGAATGCCGCGTCTTGTAACTTCAGAGCTATATCTACTCTTTTTAACAATTGTAGTTCAAATGCACTATGTAAAAGACTTTTTAATATTTTCTAATAGCATTGTCTCAATCTCAGGTAGTACTTCTTGAAGATAGTCATGCTTTGTACCTGCATATTGCATTAGTTTGAAATCGGCTTTAATTTTGTTTAGGAAATCTGTAACTTTTTCAGGCTGTATGGTATCTATGACATACCAATATATACTTTTTAGTAATGAGTATAGCTCGGCTCGGTGTTGAAATTGATAAAGTGACAGATTATAGAAAGATTTTTCGGAGGTGTTTACAAAAATGCACGCTGTGACTCTACTGAAAACAGTTTTCACATTGATATCCACATTAGGTTCAGCTGCTGCAACGAAATGAGTAACTGAGCAATAACCTTGCAAATCTCTTTGATAGGATACTACATTTTCAGCTATACCTGATGTTCCTTGTGCGATGTATGCTCTCACCTGTTCTCCAGAACATCCGCGTAGCTGCTTTCCAAGGCTATCAATGTATAAACCATCTTTATCCCTGAAAGCCATGCGACTCCCAAACCCTGGGGAGGCGTAATTACGCTCTATCCTTCCCAGGTGTAACTTATTACAGTAATGGGATTGGTCATTTAATAATATTTTGAAGTGAAACTTATTATTTTCTCCATCAAAAAATATCGAGGTGTTTTCTAAGAAAGATAAATTAAAATCAGAAAATAAACTTTCTGCAAATTCATGATGAGAAAATCCAGCCATATATGTAATAAAATTACTCTCAGATTCAGAAAGTTCTTGCCTACACAAAAGCGCCTCTCTAAGTAGCTCGATGGTGGGTCTTCTACACAGATTTATTAGTTCCGCAAGTTTTTGATGCACAGTACTATACCATATCTAAACGTCTCAACAAGTATGTAATATCCTAATGAAGAAAATAGACACAATTCAAGTCTTACTCGGTTGAAATTGGTCGAGATACCCTGGAGAAAACAATTCTAATCTATATCTTCCCATATTTAAAATATGTTTAAAAACGCCCACTTTATCCTTTAAGTAACATAGTTTTTTATTTATCAAATCAATAAGTTAATCATTTTGGTAAATTTACTACTCATCAGTAAATTTACCATTTTTTTGTCTTATGTAAATCTACTTCAAATCCGTAAAAGCACTGAAGACGTTAGTTTATTGGCTTGTTAAATTTATCTTGTTTGTTTCAAAAAATACAAAAAAGATTAAGTATGAAAGTAAGCGCTCGGAACACTTTTAAAGGTACTGTAAAAAAAATTATTCCCGGAGCGATAAATGCAGAGGTGCTTTTAGAAATTGCGCCTGGAGTGGAAGTGAATGCGATAATCACAAAAACATCGGTAGAAAACCTTAATCTTACAATAGGTCAACCAGCTTACGTAATGATTAAATCATCTGATGTGTTAGTTGCTGTAGACTAGCAGTAAATATATTTCTCTGAATAAGCAGTTTATTTCCGCAAGCTGCTTATTTTAGTCAAATGCATCGTTTTTGATAATTCCACAAAATCTAGGTAATATCACCGTAATATTGACATTGAGCATAGCCAGTCTCAAATAGCTCACCTAACCTTACTTGCTTAAGGAAAAACCTCTTCACGAATGAAGAGGATTAGTAAGATGTGAGAAAAATAAGTAGATTGTGACTAAGACTAAGACGATTGCAACTACTTAAAATCGGAATGTAGTTCTGACAACTCCCGTATAAATTGTGTCATTGTTGCTATTATGTTCGGGGTTAAAGATAACAATCAAACCTGGTGTAATCGAGACGTTGGGATTAACTTGATAACGATATAAGGCTTCTAAATGGAGAGATGTATCAGTATCTTCGCGGCGATTTGAAGTAGGAGTCAGAACAGCAGGACCAAAGTCATTATCAGTAACTCTCGGTGGCTGACCAAAAATGATACCGCCTAAGCTACCCTTTCTACCTAAGTCAGGAAAAGCTAAAGTTACAGCCCAGTTCCAAATATCTGCTTTATCACCTTTATTAACTACATTCGTTGTGGGATTACTACCAGAACTAGTTTCAGCCTTGGCTTGAGTATATCCACCCCAACCGGAAAGAACAAATTTCGGGCTGAAGCGATAACTAGCTTCTAAGCCATATTGATTGCTAGAAGTTGCAATAGTCGAACCAAAGGGAGTGTTAGCAAAAGCACTACCATAACTTCCCGAAACTGTGACATCCCCAGCAGCACCACTTAAATAAGAATGTCCGTAGGTTAAAGCCAGAGTTGCATCTTTGTTTGGTTGGAATACCAACTGTGCCAAAGTCCCATAACTACCATCAAACAAACCTCTACCTGCGCTAGGGTCATTTCCTCTTCTGGCAAGATAACCCGCAGATAAGGTGACAGCATCGCTTAATTTGAAGTTAGCACTTATCCCAGAACCGATATTCTGACCCGAACCAGTATTACTGACGCGGTAGATGGGAGAGAAACGACCCATTCGGGAAAGCGAACCGATGGGAGTTGATGACAGTAAAGGGTTGACGGTGTTGAAGTTGTCGTAAAATTCTCCACCGATGGCATCAACAATAACATTGAGTTTGTCACCGACAGGAAAGCGGTAGTATAGCTTGCCAAGTTGGACGCTGTTATCAGCGTTATTCGTCGTGTCCCACGATACGCGGGTCATGTTTGTACCTGTAACTGCTCCACTAAAAGCAGTGGTGTTATTTGCTTCTAAACGAGTAAATAATTGGTCTTTCCCTGTGAAGCTACTAATTAAGTTTAGGCGAATGCGCGAGCTTAAAATTGCATTGTCTTGCAACTTGGAACCAGCAGTTCCGAAAGCTGCTGTTCTCCTCGCTTCTCGAACTGTTGCATTCGGTGCAGCGTCTATATTTCGCCATTGATCGGAGTTTAGCGCTCTATCGTAACCATTCACACCTCCAAGGCTAACAATAACTTCGGCATTTAGCTTGGTGGTGGCGGAAAATTGCTGACTTTCCAAAACTGCTGTGCGTACTTCTAGAGGGTCGATTCTTCCTCGCAGTTCAACGAGTCCATCGGCAAATTCGTCTGACAGTTTTTGCAGTTCTATTAGGTCTTCTTTTCTAACTTTTGCAGCCGTACCCGTGGTAATTAGTTCGTTTACCCGGTTTAAACATGCATTCAAACCCGCTGCAAATTCATAGCGAGTTAATGCTCGGTTGCCTTTAAAAGTGACGTTTGGATACCCAGCAATACAGCCGTAGCGTTCAACCAGCGATTGTAGTGCTTGAAATGCCCAATCTGTCGGTTGTACGTCTGATAGCTGTGAAACCGATGTCACCTGTGACATTGATGAATTTGGATCTTTTGCGCTATTGTCACCAGATTCCGAGATGGGGATTACCTGGCTAACTGTGGGTTTGGCACTGTTACCGCTATAATCTTTAATTTGTTGAAGTTGTTCAGATACACTGGTGTTACCATGTGTATTCCCCTGTGTTTCTACACCAACATTTTCACCCAACTGCAACGGCT
This sequence comes from uncultured Calothrix sp., assembly GCA_964242965.1. Taxonomy (GTDB): domain Bacteria; phylum Cyanobacteriota; class Cyanobacteriia; order Cyanobacteriales; family Nostocaceae; genus JANNFJ01. The sequence goes on from CAXTCQ010000246.1 coordinate 8,974, forward strand.
GAGTGTTTGTTTCTGCAACAGGAGAAGCAAATGCAGCACCAGCAGAAATTAGGCTTGCTCCAAACAAAGAAGGCGCAATCCATAAGCAATTTCGGAGAATATTAGACATCTAACTCACACCTCAACTCTATTTAAAATACCACCAACTTCATTGGTAATATATTTTACTACCAACTTGATTGGTAATATAGTATCAGTAATTACCGATATACAAGTTTTAAGTCTCGATAATCTAGTTGCACGCTGCGATGAAAAGTACCAAAAAGCAGATGTTACTTTTGCATCGCAACGACAAGAGCAGATACCAATACTTGTCGGTTAAGGGGGTTCATGGTAAAGGTTAAAGGGAAAAATCCTTATATATGTTACTTTCTACACCTTTTCCCCGAACCATGAATCCCTTTCTCCCTTGTAGTATTGGAGCAGGTACAGAAACAGCTAATATTCGGCGTGGGTTTGCTCGAAATTATTCTAAAGGACTAGAGCCTATACCCAGTGCCTTTTTAGTACGTTTTAACTGTTTCCAAAGCATTTTAATCTGGGCGTAAGCTTCTTCTGGTGCTAGTTTTCCAGAAGTTTGTAAGGCACTGATGTAACCAACTCGCTGTGAAAATTCCTGTAGGTTGGCGTTAAAAAGCAAAGATTCGGGTGTAAAATCACCGCGATAAGAACTGCGAGGATAAAGAAAGTTTGTTAGGTTGACAGGAAAATCGGATTCTGGCATTGCTCGTTTTTCTCCGTAACTTAAGTAATCAAAACAGTGGGCAATCATTTCAATGCTCAAACTGAGGACGGAATTTTCCACACAGTCAGAACTGAGAATAATTTCCGGTATGTTCAGAAAATATATGCAACAAAAACTACTGATTACATCGTAGCTTTAGAATTACCTGATACGAGTGAAAGCTTTTCGATCTCACTATTGCGGCAATTTTGCACATTAACGGAAAATACTGAGGTTATCTGCGAGTAGTTAAGTAAAATACTAGACATTTGATTTGAGGTTAGCGATAATACATAAATTTACTTTACAATCAATTTATACCAATTAAATTGGTAGCATTGTAGCAGTGATTACAAATTTAAAGAAAATTATAAATGAAGATGTTTCAAACTTCTCGCAGTGCGATCGCAGTTCACTTGATTTGATGCACAATTTCTATCACCTCACAATTAACTGTAGGGACAATTTGTGTAACGACAGTCAAAACTTTGCCCAGCGCTTGGTAATGGTGGCGAAGAATGCTTACCTAAAGACCGTACCATTTCACGTAAATCTCAGTTTTGGTTCGTTGAGACTGTTGACACTCAAGAAAGGATTTTTTGCTCTCAGGATGTTTGAAATGTGACCCATCGTTATTCTTTTCTTGGTATAAATTTTACCAAGTTAATTGGTAATTAGGCTAAAAGTTGGTACGATAATACCAAGTGTTAATTTTACGAGATAATTCTCTCATAACCAGGCAATAATGAACAGAAGACGATTTTTTGCTTTCGTTGGTGCGACCGTTGCCAGTTTGTTGTTAACAATTGGCTTACCGTTGCTGACTCCCGGAACCTCAACTGTAATAGCACAGTCAAACGCTAGTTTATTAGTATCTACTGCCGCCAGCTTAAAAGAAGCGATGGAGGAAATTAAAACTAATTACCAGCAAAGTAAACCCGGAGTCACCATTAACTTTAATTTTGGCGCTTCTGGTGCTTTGCTGCAACAGATTCAACAGGGTGCCCCGGCTGACATTTTTATCTCTGCTGGGAAAAAGCAGGTAGATACTTTGGAACAGTCAGGGCAACTGGTTGCAGGTACTCGCAGCATTTTAGCAAATAACCGTCTAGTGTTGATTGTCCCCAGGAGTGCCGTTGGTGTCACCAGTTTCTTTAACCTTACGAGAGACGATATTAAAAAAATTGCCATTGGAGAACCCAGAAGCGTACCAGCAGGGCAATATGCAGAGCAGGTTCTGCAAAAATTGGGTATTTATAACAAAGTGAAGGCAAAATTTGTCTATGCTAATAACGTGCGTCAAGTTTTAGCTGCGGTGGAAAGTGGTAATGCTGACGCAGGTTTGGTTTATCGAACTGATGCCAAAATTTCTAACAAAGTCAAAACTGTGGTTGCTGCGGATGAGAAATATCACTCACCTATAGTTTATCCAATGGGAGTGTTGAAACAGAGCAAAAATGTTGCTGCTGCGACAGAGTTTGTCCAGTATTTATCGCAAGAACAGGCTAAAGGTGTTCTCAAGAAATACGGATTTATTTTGCCTTAATAAGCTGTTCCATATCTAGTTTATATAATACACGCAGGATGTAGCAATGAGTGGGATGGGCATCAAGCGTGCCCGTCCGAATATATCTATTTAAATGTGCAACAGCTTAGTATTTAATATCAGGTTGCATTTCTAAAAAACTCTTGTTGATTGTAATTGGCACAAGTCAAACCCAAAGCTGTGTATGCGTTCATATGTCCGTCAAGCGCTGAACTATGTTGAGTCAGGAAATACCGATGCTGGTATCGTTTACCTCTCAGATGCGAAAACCTCTCAGAAGGCAAAAGTTGTAGCAACGGTAGATGAAACAACCCATAAGCCAATTGTTTACCCTGTTGCAGTTCTCAAGAGTAGTAAAAATACTGATGCAGCCAAGGATTTTGTGCAATTTTTATCAAGTAATCAAGCCAAAGCTGTATTTGAAAAACAGGGTTTCACAGTGACTGCGAAGTAATCAAACTTATTCCTCAATCAACTATGCCTGAAGATTTAACTCCCCTTTGGTTATCAATCAAAACTTCTTTACTCGCAACAGTTATTACCTTCTTTCTCGGTATTGCTGCTGCCTATTGGATGCTGGGATATCGCGGTAAAGGCAAATCGTTTATTGAGGGAATATTTGTTTCTCCCTTGATTTTGCCCCCGACTGTCGTCGGTTTTTTGCTGTTGATGTTTTTTGGTAAATATGGTCCGGCAGGGCAGTTTCTAGAAAAGTTTGGTGGATTTAGTGTTGTTTTTAACTGGTATGGGGCTGCGATCGCTGCGACTATAGTTTCCTTCCCATTGATGTACCGCACGGCATTGGGAGCTTTTGAACAAATCGACCAAAATCTTCTACTGGTAGCAAAAACTCTTGGGGCTGGCCAATCGACGATATTTTGGCGCATTATGTTACCCCTATCGCTGCCTGGAGTTTTAGCGGGGACAACATTGGCTTTTGCCCGTGCTTTAGGTGAATTTGGCGCAACTTTGATGCTTGCTGGTAATATTCCCGGACAAACTCAAACAATGCCCCTAGCGATTTATTTTGCTGTGGAAGGGGGAGCGAATAACGAAGCTTGGTTTTGGTCGCTGGTAATTATGGGCACTTCTTTATCAGGGATTATCGGGGTGAATATTTGGCAG
>CAXTCQ010000247.1:0-12313 GCA_964242965.1 uncultured Calothrix sp.
CCCTTCTCCCCTTCTCCCTTCTTCCCTTCCCCCCTTTCTCCTCCCGTTTCGGTATACATTAGTTAATAGTCGCTTTAATCAATGACTAATTCAGGCTACAGAAAGTAAAACAAAGGGTTTAGAAATGTTTACTGCGTCAGAGACACCTTTAATAGCGGCAGTCGTGCTTGTCGCTTCTGGTATTTTAGGCTGGGGCTTTTACCGCGCTAGACCTTTTGGTAAACTAGGAATCTTAGCCTGGTTGCAGTCGGTGGTATTGATGACTCCTTGGCTAATATTTTTTGGCTGCTTTGCCGCAGGAATTTACATTAATATAGTCAGCGTTCTAATTTTGTTAGTTACATCTACAGCAATATATATTTATCTGGGAAGACAATTGCGGGCAGCTGGACAAGATGCAATTTTACGGCAAAAGGCAGCTGAAAGAATGACAGCACAAAATTTGGCTGATGTCAATAGTGCAAAAAGCGGGATGCCGCCAGTTGCTACACAGCCAGTATCTGATGTCATCCCGATTCCCGATGAAGATATGTCGGCAATCAAAAGTATTTTTGGTATCGACACCTTTTTCGCTACCGAAACCATTGCTTACCAGGATGGAGTAATTTTTAAAGGTAATTTGCGGGGTGAACCCGAAGCTAGTCACAACCGTTTAACAGCAAGTTTACATAAAAATTTGGGTGACAAATATCGGTTATTTTTAGTTGAAAACACTGATGATAAACCTGTAATGATTGTTCTACCCAGTCGCAATGACCCGCGTCCAATGACTTTAGCGCAAAAGGTCTTTGGGATTATTTTGCTATTGGCAACGATTGCAACTAGTTTGGAAACTGCTGGGTTATTGTTGGGTTTCGATTTCTTTAGTTATCCGTCGCGCTATCAAGAAGCTTTACCGATAAGTATTGGTATTATTGTGACTTTAGCGGCCCACGAAATCGGTCATTGGATAGTTGCCCGTCGCAACAGCGTGCGATTGAGTTTGCCTTTTTTCCTCCCAGCTGTACAAATTGGTTCCTTTGGTGCGATTACCCGGTTCGAGTCACTGCTACCCAACCGCAAGGTATTATTTGATATCGCTTTGGCTGGACCTGCGGCAGGTGGAATTGTCTCTTTGGTAATGTTGGTTGCAGGATTGTTGCTTTCACATCCAAATAGTGCATTTCAATTACCGAGTGATTTTTTCCAAGGTTCGATTTTAGTCGGTAGTTTAGCACGAGTCGTGTTAGGCTCTGCTTTAAAATCGCCTCTAGTTGCGGTTCATCCGTTAGTTGTAATTGGCTGGCTTGGTTTAGTAATTACCGCATTAAATTTGATGCCTGCGGGGCAGTTAGATGGTGGTCGTGTTGTTCAGGCAATATACGGGCGTAAAATTGCTGGGAGGGCAACAATTGCAACTTTGATTGTACTGGCGTTAGTTTCGCTAGGTAATCCTTTAGCCATGTATTGGGCAATTGTAATTCTATTTTTGCAACGCGATTTGGAACGTCCGAGTTTGAATGAAATTACCGAACCTGATGATGCACGGGCAGCATTAGGGTTATTAGCGTTATTTTTGATGATTGCAACGCTATTACCTTTAACACCTGGTTTGGCTGGACGGTTAGGAATTGGGTAAAGGAGTTAAGAGTTAGGAGTTAAGAGTTAGGAGTTAGGAGTTAAGAGTTAGGAGTTAAGAGTTAGGAGTTAAAAGTTAGGAGTTAAAAGTTAGGAGTTAGGAGTTGGAAGTTGGGAGTTAGTAGTAGAAAAATATGATTGCCTACTACCGACTGACTACTGACCATTAACAATTAACAATTAACACTAATCAAAATCAGTAATTAACATTTGCCATTCGCTGATGAGGTTTTTGGGAATTGTCAATTGGAGTTGTTGTGTTGTTAGCGACAAGTTAAGTTTTAACGAGTCGGTTGTTGATAATTGGCTTAATATTTTTGTGACTTTATATTCACCAACATTAGGTGCAGGTGAATTTTCAGCGTAAACGTCGGATGCGCTTAATAATTTACCTTGTGCGGTGACAATTTCTAACGGTTGCGGGTGGGAAAATTCTACAACACCGGGAAAACCAACTAATCTCAGATTGATATCTTCCGATGCACCGGGATTTTTGACTTTATAAAGAACAACTTGCCAAGCATGTCCAGTTTTATCTTTTATCGATGCTTGCGAGTGATAGCGCAAAACTCCCGGTGTTTCCTGATGTTGACGAAGTACAGCTGTAGCGCTTGGTGCAAACAATCCAAACGTTATCATTATGAAAATGATCGTAAAAATACTACGAAACCAAAGTTTTTGTAGTGATAATTTTTGTAGTCTTTGCTGAAGTTTAAGATTTTTTAGGAATACCCCGATACACAGCGAAACCCATCCGTCAAGCATCATAATCCCCAAATGTTAGATTTTTTCCTCTTAATATAGCGGTTTTTACAAGAGTTAGGAGTGAGGGGAATAAAGGAACATTAATTAGTAACTTCTAACTCCTAACTCCTAACTCTTAATTCCTAACTCTTAATTCCTAACTCCTAACTCCTAACTCCTAACTCTTAATTCCTAACTCCTAACTTTTAACTCCTAACTCCTAACTCCTAACTCCTAACTTTTAACTCCTAACTCCTAACTCCTAACCCCTTCCAATAAATAAGTCACCATTTTGCCTTTGCCTTTGATTTCAATTTCACCGCGTTTTTCTAAGATAAATTCTTCGTGTATCAAATCAAATGTTGCTTCTGATACTTGAATTTTGCCAACTAAGCCGTGAGACTCCATACGGCTGGCGATATTGACCGTATCTCCCCAGAGGTCGTATGTAAACTTTTTGATACCAATTACGCCAGCGATTACGGAACCGCTATGAATACCAATGCGGATATTGAAGTCGAGGTGGTTGTCTTGATTGAATTGCGCGATCGCACCTTGCATATCAAGTGCCATTTGCGCTAGAGCATGAGCATGGTCAGTGCGACGATTGGGTAAACCTCCGACTACCATGTAAGCATCACCAATGGTTTTGATTTTTTCTAAACCGTGTTGTTCGCTAAGTGTGTCGAAGGCTGAAAATATCTGATTGAGCAATTTCACAAGTTGAATCCCACCTAAGTGCGCGGATATTTGCGTAAATCCGACAATATCGGCAAATAGAACTGATACATTACCTATATCTTCGGCAATGTTGCCGGGTTGTTTCTTGAGTTGGGTTGCGATTGCTTCGGGCAAAATATTCAATAATAGTCGTTCGGTTTGCTCTTGTTGGTCGCGAAGTGCGACTTCGGCTGCAATACGTTGGGTAATGTTACGAAAAATACCGCGTGTTGCGATTGGTCTTCCATTCTCAAATTTACAATTAATGTTACCTTCTAAAATAATTTTTTCACCATTTTTTGTTAGAAATGCTGTTTGGATTTGTTCAATTTTTTCACCCGACAAAACACGATGAAATGTCTGCCGACTGTGGACTTGAAAATCGGGATGAATAATATCAAACATATTTAAGGAAGCAATATCTTCTTCGTTATACCCTAAAGTCTTATGCCAAGCCCGATTCACATATATAAATCGACCATAAGAGTTAACTGATTGAATCAAATCGTTAGCATTTTCAAACAAATCTCGATAGCGTTCTTCACTTTCCTTCTTCGCTTCTTCTGCGTGCTTGCGCTTCATAAATTCGGCAATTTGGCTACCTATTGAGACCATCATTTGTAGCAAATCGACATCGGGAGGCTGTACTTCCCGACTAAAAAAAGTCATAACTCCAAAAATTTGATTTTCATCTAAAATTGGAAATCCAAATGCAGCGTGCAATCCTACCGTTGCTGCTACTTCCGACCGTCGCAAATCTCCGTCACCGATAATATCTCGCACCCATAATGGAGAACCCATTAACCAAATTCGACCGGGTAATCCAATACCTGTAGTATATACTGTTTGCCACGTTACTGATTTAAACTCACGGACTGCAACGGTACGCGATGACCATATTTCTACGCATCGAAGCACAGCACTGTGCTGATACCGCGACGTTGGTGTGATGTATTCATTAGGAGTCCACAATTCTCCTAAATCCCATCCTAAACTCTCACCAATTGTCCGTAAAATTTCCGGAATTGCAGCCTGAACGCTGGCTGATTCAGATAATATCTGTGTAATCGCATATTGGGCACAATTGCGTTGCTGTCTGCGCTGTCGAGTTGTAATATCTCGACCAATATAAATAATGTCTTCCAAACCTGCAATTTTTTTATCAATTACCGAACAGGAAAAAGCTACTAACAGTTTTTCGTGAGTTTTAGTTCGACAAACAACTTCGATATTTTGAAAGTAGGTTTTAAATAAATTATATTGTTGAACTGCTTGTTGTAATAATTGATTATCATCAATTAGGAGCGAAATTGGCTGATTAATTAATTCTTCTTCTCGATAACCAAATAATTCCAATGCTGCCCGATTTACTTTTTTGATATTACCAGATTTTGCTGTCACTATCAAAGCATCTGCCATTGAAGTGATAACTCGATCCATATAATTTTTATACGATACCAAAATGCTAGATAGCAGGCTACTTTCATTCGACCGTTGCGTAAGTTTCTGCTTAACGAGCATTTTGTCGGTTACATCTTCAATCAAAATAATTATCCGATTTTCAGAATTATTTTGACCTTGTTCGCCCAAAATATAAATATCGATGTAGAAATCGGGTTGATTTTCACAGCATCGGCAAATTCCTTCTAATTCAAATAACTCTTCTTGGTCTTGTAATATTGAAATGAGGACATTTTCCAAACCGATAAGTTCAGGAAAACTTAGCCGAATATCTTTGCCAATTGTAACTTCATTTGGGTTGTCTGCAAATCGCTGCACTTGTTCGGATGTATCGATAATTTGAAATTTCGCATCAATTTCCAAACGTTCAAATTTACGTAGTGCTTGATGTTTATTAAAAATTCGGTCGAGTACCTGGTATTTCATTATGGTACGGAGATAATTATTACAACACGGGACTGAAAATAGAGGAGGCAAAGAAGAAGCAATACTCCGTCCGAGTCACTACGCTTCGGAACTGGCTACCAAAATCCACAGCCTTCAGCCATATTGTTAAACTCAAAACTGTATATTTATTACTTATTCCTACACCTTGCCCTATTTTTCGATCGATAAGAGTTTATGACTTGCACCACTGAAATGAGTCTTTAGGTTAGTTTTTCAAAAAATTAGTAAATATACAAGTATAAGGAGTTAGCAGTTAGAAGGCAGGAGGTAGGAGTTAGGAGGAGGTAGGGGGTAGGAGTTAGGAATTATGTTAATTAATCTTCCTCCATTTACCTACTCTCTACTCCTAACTCTTAACTCCTAACTCTTAACTCCTAACTCTTAACTCTTAATTCCTAACTCTTAACTCTTAACTCCTAACTCTTAACTCCCGACTCCCTAACCTAAAACAACGCGATCGCGTCCTCGACGTTTTGCGAAATACAAGGCTTTTTCAACGCTTGTAACCAGAATACCAAATTCAATTTCGGTGTCTGGAACCATGGTCGCAACCCCGATGCTGACAGTTAAAACGTTGGCAGGGAGTCCACCAATACCTGGATAATCGCAGGGTATTGCCAATTCTTTGACTTGCTCGCGGATGTTTTCTGCAATACCAACTGCTGTAAGAGCATCAGTATAAGCAATTACCGCAAACTCTTCGCCGCTATAGCGTGCCATCAATATTGTCTTGTTTTGATTGCGGCTATGTGCGGTACTGGAAATATCTAAAATATTGCTTTCTAAGTCAATAGGATTACCAAGCAATGGTTTAACACAGTTACGAATGACATTGGCAATTTGACGCAAGCATTCATCACCTGAAGTATATCCATAAGTTTTGTTGTAAATTTTGAAATAATCGATATCGCATAAAATCATCGATAAAGGAGTTGTTTCGCTGGATGCAGGTTGTGTAATTTCGCGTGCGTAACGCTGCCACTCGATTTGTAGGTAAGTATTAAAGTAGCGACGATTTGCCAGTTGGGTGAGTTCGTCTAAACTCGAACGCACGCGCAATTGTTGGTTTTCGCGCTCCAATTCCTCAACACGGATATGATTTGCGTCTTGGGTAAAACACAGTTGGTTTTGAAAATAAAGCCGAAATAATTCACAAGCTGGATAAACGCTTAAGCCTTCTAAATTTACTAATCCTAAACTTTGCAATCGATAAGCTAGTACTGGTTCTAATTTCACTGGACTTGTAGCTACTACGCAACAAAATGCCGCTGCCAATTCGGGTTCTTCGCGTAACAATATTAGATGCTGCCTTAAATACTCATCATAAATACCTACTTCCGTAGGTGCTTGTTTCAACAGTTGCTGCAAATTACCCTCCAATCCGCCTCTTCCAATTAAATGATACAACGCTAATCTAATTAAATAAGGATTTCCTCCTACTAACGCGCTCAAAGTCTCAGCATCTTTACTTTCACTCCAATCCAAACCATGCCGTTGTGCTAAATCCTCGACTTGCTCTTTCGTAAACGGAGGCAACTTCACGGGTAATCCAATACTAAATGGTGAATGCGTCAACCGCGACGGGACAAGAATTTCTGTCGAATAAGCCAAAACTAGGCGAAGTTTTTGCCAAATTTTTACATGTTTAGCTTGTTCGTACCACGAAAGCAACAGCGGTAAAAAATCCGCAGCAATTTCTGGGTACTCCGATGCTAAATCGACTTCATTTAAAACTAAAACTAACGGATTTTTTAACGATGCTAACAAATAGCTTTGAAAATAGATACTGGAGCTCACCTTACTGCCCATATCCTCGTTCCAATAATCATTTAGCTTTGTTTCTAAGCCCAATTGGCGACCGATGTTGGCACAAAACCAACGCAAAAACCTATCAATGTTAGTAAATACGATAGTATCGGCTTGTCGAAAGTCTATAGTCGCAATCTGATAATCTAAATTTGCTGCGTATGCCAAAATCCTCAGTACTAACGAGCTTTTTCCCATTCCTTTGGCAGCTTTTATACAAATTGCACTTCCTGCTTCAGTAATTTCACTTAAAACAATTTCTTCAACTGGTGGACGATAGATATAAAATCTCGAATTAAGCGATACAGGACCATTCGGAAATTCCAACGATACGGCTGTTGCTGTGCGGTTAAATTCATTGATTAACTGTTGATGTTTTTTACCAAGGTGGAGTGGTTCAAGTACTTGACGAAAGTTCGATTTACTGATTGGTTCTTCCCAAAAATCACTCAGTATTTGCCATAGATTTGAGGCAACTTTTCTAACTCTTTCCTCTCCATAATGTGCTTCGAGAGCGATGCTGGTGTAAGTCTTTCCTTCCCAGGAAGAACGCAACACGAGCTCTTGAAGTGGGGTTAAAGTATTGGGAAAGCTCGCTTTGAATAACAGTAAAACTTCTTCGATTGTCATCAGTCATCGATTCAAATTGTGAACTCTCAAACAGTTTTTGTTTATAAAGTAGAAGTCAGAATACAGGAGACAGAATTAAAGTATTTCTTTATACAGGTGCGACAATATAGACCACCAGTCGTACAAAATTCCAAAGTTAATTCTGACTCCTGACTCCTGAATTATTTCTTGATAAATGTTGAGATAGCGCATGATGAATGGCTATGTAGCCTTACACCCTGCGACAATATGCTGCGTGCGTTCAAGATACTACAGCAAAACCTTGACTTTTTTTCAAAGTTATGAGATACCTATCCCGATTTCATTACAACTGTGACTGAAGCTAGCTAGACCGAGTTAATTAATAGGAGTTATGTAAATCTGTATACTGGATATTGTTACCAGTTCAAATATGAAATGTAAATAATGTAGCCTATTTTTGACCGTAATAGATATCGATAAAACGAGACAGGTTACATTTTTACGTTTACGCTTTTCTAACATCAGCCCTACATTGTGAATGGTGAGCCATATGGATTGGGCTTTGTGCCTTACCAATATGGCGGTGGCTGAAGAGTTATTCGACTTACGTTACTGCTTTAACAAATTGTTAACGCTTCGGCACTGTTCATAATTTAAACGTCAGGGTGTTAAGACCGCGTAGAGCTACAAGATATCCTCCTCATCGTACCAGCAGCTATGCACATTGAAGAATCAGCTACACACCAGTTGGGCGAAGCTTCACGACAATGCGCTCGACGCTGTTCGCAGCAAGAGCAAATCCAAACACCCGAAGCGTTAGTAAATCAACAGCAATGTCAAGCAGATAGCTTTAAGAATATGTCTATGGAAACACCGTTACAAATAGCGTTAGCAAATTGTGAGTCAGTTAGCGGGGTTGGTTTCCAAAGCCAGTTGCTTGCTCGCGTCACGAACAAGCATGAGAGCGTTTTTGCCATGACGACCCCAGAGGGAGAATTTGGGGTGTGGGAGTGGAATCGACTTGATAACAGCTTTGATTTTGAAGAGGGATTCCAAGGGAAATCGTTAGGACAGCTAATGTTCGGGTATGAACCTGCAGAAATTCCTGACTATCAAACATTTTTGCGACTGATACATACCGACGACTTGCCACGAGTTTGTCAAACTTGGCAAAACTACCTCGAAAATCGCACTCCTGTCTATGAAGTCGAATTTAGAATCTTGACAAAATCGGCAGGTTGGAAGTGGATTGCTGAACGCGGTAAAGCCATCGAGTCCAACGCTACGGGTCAACCTGTCCGCATTATTGGTACTCTTCAAGATATAACTAAAGAAAAATTCCGAGTAGCTGCATTGCACCAACACGAAATGCGGGAACAGCTATTAAAGCGGGTGCGTGAAATCATTGATAGTTCTTCTCCACTTTCTGCAATCCTGCAAACTATAGTTAAGGAAGTGGGGCAGTTTTTGAATATCGAGCAAGTTGTAATTTATCGTATCGACCCAAATAGCGATCTCGTCGCTTTAAATTCGCTAGCTCCTTTAAACGTAAATAATGGCGAACCTTGCTGTTGTAGCGCTGATTTAGTGACTCCAATTTTGCGTTTGCATTCTGCCAAAGAAGTATCATCAATGACTGATGATACCACCGACGGCGAAACTAATTTTTGGGGGATGTTAATTGCTCATAATTGCGGAAACAAACGCGATTGGCAAGAATGGGAAATTGATACCCTAAAACAGGTTAGTCGAGAAGTTGGGATTTTAATTGCGCGATCGCAACTGCTTCAACAAATTCAAACCGAAGTCGATACACGTCAAGTTGCCGAAACACTTAGGGAACAACTCGAACGCATTCAAAAGCAACTATTAGACAACGAGAAACTATCTAGTATCGGTCAATTATTCACCAATTTAGTTAAGGAAATTTACAATCCAGTTAGTTTTATCGACGATACTCTCTACCGTGTTAGCCAATACGCTGAAGATTTAATTCAAGTTCTCGAATATCAACATCACTACAACTTACCTCCAACTGCAACTGCTTCCCCAATAAACCTTGACCTTGATTTTGTCAAAACTGACTTCATGAAGTTGTTGTGGTCGATGCGTGCAGGTTCAGAACGTCTCAAAGCGACCGTTTTTGCTTTACATAATTTCTCGCATGACGACAACGGTCAAATCAAAAAAACTGACCTGCATACCGGACTTGATAATACTCTGACAATCTTACAGCACCGCTTGAAAGAACAACCATCAAAGCCGGGAATTCAAGTAATTAGAAAATTTGGAGAAATACCATTAGTTAAGTGTTTTCCAAGCGAACTTAATCAGGTTTTTATGAATATCCTCACTAATGCAATCGAAGCTTTAGAAGAACGAATGAAATACGATTACTCATTTGTTCCTCAAATTTGTATCAGTACAGAAATCATCGCTAGTCATCTATCATTAGTCGCAAGTAACGAAATTAAATTTATCGACAAACAACCAACATCGGCAAAGCAGAAAATAATTATTCGGATTTCCGATAATGGCACGGGCATTTTACCTCATATTAAACGACGCATATTCGAGCCATTCTTCACTACTAAGCCTATAGGCAGTAAGGGATTAGGTTTATCAATTAGCGAAGAAATTATTCAAAAGCATCATGGTAAACTTCGCTACAATTCGCAATTAGGTCAGGGGACAGAATTTATTATTGAGATAAATACTACCGCCAAACGTTACACCGATATCAATACTTATCGGTTAAGGGGGAAAGGGTAAAGGGTAAAGGGAAAAAACTTTCGTAAATTAGGCTTTCTAGACCTTTTCCCGCAACCCCAGTTCCCTAAAACCTACGCAGTATTGACACCGATATTAGAAAACCAGCCACTTTTTAACTTAAATTTATCGGGTAAATAGCAATTTGAGGCAACACAGATATAAATTATTGCTTATGTTGTGAAGAATTCAATTTTATCAAAACCCGGTTCATGGTTGCCATACTACGTTCATTATGCATCGGATACTAAATTTACTCCCTTTTAACATTAAGCTAATTGACGTACACAAAATGCTCGATTAGCTAAAGAGTATTTTGTGTTACCTGGTAATCAATATTTTTGCGTAAGCAAAATGTATAATACTAATCGACATTACATTTTAATGTAAATAATATTGATTACACATAGCAGCTATATTTATTTCTTAAAGTATTTTTTTACTAATAGCTAGACACTGCTAATACATTTATATCTCGTATATTCTATAGTTACTTAGTATAATAAATTAATTTGATTTCAGCAATAATAGCGATTAACTATTTTTAAAATGATTTAAGATTCACTGAAACCTATGTATATCAGTATTTTAATAAGTTACTACCAAGATATTGTAATAGATTATCATTATTTTATATATTTTTAGTAGCGCATTTATAACATTCAATGATTCTTTAGGAGGTATCAAAGTATGATTTTTAAAACTTAAATAAATAAGTAATTGTATTTATAAAAAATAATACATCAGCTAGCTTTACGAAAACTTTATAAATGTTTTACACTTCTTTTAATAAATATTGAAATCCAGTTGCAATCCATATATACACTGTGAATTGAGATAAAAATGTTCCCTATGACTCAAAAAAAGTTAAGCAATTTGCGATTTCGAGTTATATAAAGACCAATGAATCATAAACAAATTGAAGAAGTAATCAAAGCAATTATTGCAGGCAAATATTCTTGGGCTTGCGTCCTCATTCTGCGCTTTAATGGGTATGACCCCCTGCACTATATCCCTTACCGAACCTACATTCGATTACTCAAAGAAAACTATCAACTAGATAGAGCAAAACCAAACTAACCAATTATGGCAGTTTAATTTTTTACCCAAACTCATCGCATTCGTATTTGTGACTGGGGTAAAGCAAGTAACCAAAAATTCGACTTTAACTGCTGTATGTCGATTTCAAGAGCAAAATTAAAATCTCAATTGCGCCCAAAAATCAAACTGGTACACGCCAAGTTGACTTCATCTTCAAGGCAAGCATTAGGTGCAAGAATATATAATCAAAAATAAGGAGGTGGGTTTTAAACCCACTTTTTTAATCTTTAATCTTTTTTGAACATTAAATAGAATTTTACACACGATCGTCATAAATGTGCTAACACGGTGAAATGAGTTTTAAAAGGTGATTAATGCTACTGGTAACATAAATATATAAACTTGCAAGATAATACCGAATATGACTTTGACCATTCTGCCCAAAAGGAAAATACCAAAAATTGCGATCGCAGCCAAAATCTTCCATTGGATAAATATAATCGCTATTTTCACCATGTTGACAAGCGGGCTGCAAATCTACAATGCAAACCCTGTTTTCGGCGGACGTGCAGGTTTGCACATTCCAGCTATCTTCACATTAGGAGGATGGCTAGCAGGCGGTAGACATTGGCATTTCGCCTCAATGTGGGTATTTTCACTCAATCTTGTCTGGTATGGTATATACGTTTTGGTAACTCGACGCTGGCAGCATAAATTTGTCAGTGCAAATGATATTCAAGCACTGCAAAAAACCCAAAATCCCAAACGTTTAACATACGCTTGGCATCGCATCGTCTACACCAGCATCATTCCGATTTTGCTATTCGCCATCTTCACTGGTATCGGAATGTACAAACCAGCCCAATTTCCTTGGATTGTAGATTTTTTTGGTAGCTGGCAAGCCTTGCGTATCGTTCACTTTGCTTCAGTCCCTATCGTAATTATTTTCGCCATAGTTCATTCCCAACTTGGACGCAAAGCAGGCGGTACACAACTCACCGAATCCATGTTCTGGTGAACCACTACCCCCACACCCCCACCCACCGAAAACCGTAAGGGCGGGTTCACCAACCATTCTCACCGCAAACGAAAAATCTCATCAAACCCGCCCTCACCC
>CAXTCQ010000248.1:0-12256 GCA_964242965.1 uncultured Calothrix sp.
CACCCCACCCAATCGAAAAAACCCAACCCACCACCGATATCTCGGCAATTTATATATTATGCGTGGGGGCGGGGCGGGTTTATTCCGATTTTTCGAGGTACGATGATTTGGTTGGTGAACCCGCCCCTACCGATATCTCGGCAATCATTATTGTTTTATTGAAATTGTTTCATAAATTGGCGGTCTATCCAATCTTTCCAAAACCACAATAATCGACTTGGTGGCAATGTTAATGCACCGCGATTTGCGATCGCACTTCCATTTCCGATCCCAATCAAACTTAAATATTGGCTTTGTGGTGTATAATGTTGCAGCGGTTCACCGAATACAAACCGTCGCAAGTTGTTAAATAAGGGTTTACCTTGACGGACTGCGAATACTCCAGCTTTGGGACGGGGATGATTTACCATTGTGGCAATATCACCAGTCGCAAATATATGTGAATGGGATATCGACTGTAATCTATCGTCAACTAATATAAAACCTTTTTCGTCTGTCGCTAATCCGGTTGTTTTCAACCACTGCGGTGCAGAAGCTTGAGTTACCCAAAAAACCCTCGCACATTCTACTATCAACCCAGATTCGCAAACTATTTCTGATGCGTCAACCTTGGATACGGTTTCTCCTAAATGTAACTGAATACCTCGTTGCAACAAAATCCGCTTCATCAATTTTCGTACCGAGTCATGATAACTTGGCATTAATTCCATATCTCGATGAAACAGATGCATTTCTAATTTGTACTTCAATCTTGCTTGCATTGCCAAAATCATTTCCACACCACCCGCACCACCACCTACAACAGCAATGCGAATCGGTTGGTCGTGATGCTGGTCGTTACAGAATTTATTCCAGTGTGTTAACAGTTTTGACCAGGGTTTCGCTGGTACTGCGTATCGAAATGCACCTGGTACGTTGATTTCGGGGGTACTACCAATGTCAATCGATAAGATATCAAAATCTATTGCTAGATGGTTTGCACAAATGACTTGATTATTTTGTAAATCTAAATTAATTACTTCGTCGATATAAAATTCGGCTTGAGCAAGATTAGCTAAACGCTGTAAGTTAATATGGCATTGTTGATGAGTATAAAATCCAGCAATGTGTCCGGGTAGCATTCCGGAATAGGGAGTATCGATGCTGAGACTGATTAATATTAAACGTATATTTGGCAATGGGTTAGAAGCAAAACTACGGAGTGCGATCGCGTGACTGTGACCTCCTCCAATTAATACTAAGTTTTTCACAATCGGTAATACTAGGTTTTTGTCTTCTTAA
The DNA here is from genome assembly GCA_964242965.1 of uncultured Calothrix sp. Classification (GTDB taxonomy): domain Bacteria; phylum Cyanobacteriota; class Cyanobacteriia; order Cyanobacteriales; family Nostocaceae; genus JANNFJ01. Next base: position 1,282 of record CAXTCQ010000248.1, read on the forward strand.
CATATAACAAATAGCGATGCGAATCAGAACCCGAACTTTTTTAATAAGTCGGAGATACGAGTCTTTCCTTCTTGCTTCGATAAAACTAGATAATTTGATTGATATAAATATTATATTTTCAGCATAATTGGCGGAAATCAGGAATATTTTCCAAAACTTAAACGAAATCTTATATAATTCCGATGAATGTATTTTTTTATTAATTACGGAGGCATTGATTGGAGAATTAATGATAATTATTAATGCTGACTCGCCAATTATAACGGGTATCTATACAAGTATCGCCTATGGGAAGATTGCAATCTGAAAAACAATCAACTCCGAATTCAAGGAAGATGCTGAAAACCTTGAAAGTCGCAATCGTACAATTAACCGACCGAGAATTACAAACTCGTCTAAGTGGAATTTACCAATTAGAAGAACTTGCTAATTGTCAGCAATGTTACTGCCAAGTTATAGATACTTTAGCTCATTTTTTACGAAATCAGGTGCGAAGTCGAGAAAAATTTGATAATTCGCAATTACCAGATATTCGTATTGATGTTCAAGCTGCTATTTCAGTAATAGCTAGGAATGCAAAACAAGACCGAGAAAATCAAATACTTGATTTAAGTTATGTTGATATTAGAGGTATAAACCTCGATGATGCAAATTTAGAACGAGCAATTTTATATCAAACTAACCTTGCAGGTGCAAGTTTAAATCGAGCAAATTTACATAAAGCTGTGTTGAGTGTGGCAAATCTTGCAGGTGCTAATTTGAGTCAAGCAAACCTGTCGCAAGCGATTATGGGTGCGGCAAACTTAACTGGTGCAAATCTTAGTCATGCTAATTTGTATCAAACAAATCTCTTCCTTGCGAATTTACACGGTACTATTTTCGATGGTACAAACCTATGCAGCGCCAACCTTAGAGAAGCGTTCTTTGAGTAATACCATCAAATCGCCGATGATTCAAAATAATCACTACTAAAATATATACCTTGTCAGATATTGGAAATATATTCAGAAATAGATAGCGATTGGGTGTTGCGACAAAATTTATGACGAGCATCGCACAAAATCTTGTACCATTTGGTGGATATTGAATTTTGGGGATAAATGCTATACTCTTGTTCCCAATTATCTACGTAATAATTCTGTGTTTTGAGGAATGCTTTTGTTATGTCTGCAAATAAGACAGACACCTTGAAAAATCAACTAATTGTCGTCGCAGTTGTCTTCGCTGTCTCGCCAATGCTGTTTTTCTTGGTTTCACGAAACCGACAATTGACCGAACTCCAAAAAATCGAATCCACACAAGTATTGACAACAACTGCCACCTTCTTTCTGGGATTGGCAGTCATGCTCAATGCTTACTATGCATCCAAAAGAACCGAAGCGATACAACGTCATGCGATCGCAACTGAAAAAAGTAATGAAATTAACACTATTCATACGCAGCTTCTTCAAGAAAAACTGCTTTCAGACCGTTTCATGACTGCAATTACGCAACTTGGTCATGAAAATGTTGCCACGCGCACGGGTGCTATTTATGCTTTGGAAGGAGTTTCCCGCGAATCGACTAAAGAGTATTGGACGGTTGTGGAAATATTGACGGCATTTATCCGCGAAAATGCTCCGAATAACCACGATGAAAATACCGAATCTACTCAAGTTCGTACTGATATCCAAGCTGCACTCACCGCGATTGGCAGACGCGACTCGCGCAAAGACAAAGAAAATTGCAAACTCGATTTACGTAAAATCGATATTCGACGCGCTGACTTGCGCGGTGCGAACTTGCAGCATCTCGACTTGCGCGGTGCGAACCTTAGCAGTGCTGACATGCGCGGTGCGGATTTGGCACAAGCAAACCTCGACAACTGCAAATTACTACGTTCAATTTTGTTTGAAGCGAACCTCCATAAAGCCAGCTTGCGTGCAGCTAACCTGAGCGCAGCTAACCTCAATCGTGCCTGGATTTGTGGGGCAAACCTTCAAACTGCGAACTTGTCAGGGGCAAGTTTACGCGGTGCAAATTTGTCAGGGGCAAATCTCTATAAAGCTAATTTACAATTTGCCAATTTGAAAGTTGCCAATTTATCAAGGGCAAAGTTATTTCTCGCTAACCTGCAAGGGGCAAAACTCAGCAAAGCCAATTTGCACAATACAGGTTTGATTGGTGCTAATTTGTACGGTGCAAATCTCAACGGTGCGAACTTACTGCAAGCAAATCTTAATAGTGCCAAATTGCATTGCAGCGAAGCCTATTTTGCGAACTTCACATCTGCCAGCTTGTGCGAAACCGACATGTGTAGCGCGAATTTGACGGGTAGCAACCTTCAAAAAGCCATTTTGCACGAAACGAATCTTTCAGCTGCGAATCTGATGGGGGCAAATTTATCTGGTGCAAATCTTTTCAATGTCAAGTGGGATGGTGCGATTTTGACTGGTGCCAAAAATTTGGAACTCCAGGAAATGAAAGTTGCAATTGGTGAGTAAAGTAATACAGGGTGTCTACCAACCCCTGCGGATGAATTATTAAATAATTTTAATATTTTAAAGTAAAGCGATCGTACGAACCTGACAATAATTATTAAAATGGGAAAGCAGTCTTAAATTAGTGAGATACAAAATCCCCGACTTTTTTGTTTTGCCCGCGTCGGGGATACGAGTCTTGATGCTTGATACAGGAGGTGAAAAATGGCTATTTTGCGGATGGAAGACGGAAGTGATATTACAAACTTACAAGAAATTATCAACGAACTTGCACCTTTGGGGATTACACTTGACCATTGGGCAATAGGCGACAATCCACAGATACACGAGTTACTAGCGCAAGATGCCCTCGATGAGGCGCAAAAAGAAACCGTGCTGCAAGGGTTAGATAATTATTTCAATGAACTTCAGCGTACTTCAAACTATACTTCCCGCGATTTAATTGTTTTGCATCCCCAAGTCCCAAACCTCGACGCGATGCTAACTAAGTTCGATAAAATCCATGCTCACGCTGATGACGAAGTACGTTATATTGTCGCGGGTGAAGGTATATTCGGGTTCGTGCGTCCCGATGGTAGCCAAGTCGAATTGACTATCCAACCTGAAGAATATATCAATGTTCCCGCAGGTACAGAACACTGGTTTCTTTTGACACCAGGACGGCGCGTCAAAGCCGTGCGCTACTTCTGCGGTACTGCTGGATGGATACCTGAGTATACCGATAAAGAAATTCGGATTAACCGCGAACCTGTGGCGGTAGGATAAGGGGTAGAGGGAAAAGGGTTAACCTGTCAAGGTGGGTCTAAATACTAAACGAAAGAACCCTCCCTAATCTCTTTCCTCTGCGTACTCTGTGTCTCTGTGGTAAAATAAAATGCTTTTTAACCACAGAGTCACGGAGGGCACAGAGAAATAAAAGAAATTTTAAGACTTGGGGAATGTAGAAACTCTATTTTCAGGCGAAGCCAAAATGGGGTAGTTGATTAGTCATCTTGACAGGGGAAGGAAAAAGAGTTGAAACGGATTGTTTTTTGCGATTTTGATGGGACAATTACTGCCCAAGAGACTTTTGTTGCAGTTCTGAAAGAATTTGCACCCGAACTTGCTGCGGAGTTGATACCGCAAATGTATTCCCTGAAATTGACTTTGCGCGATGGTGTGCGACAGATTTTAGAATCAATCGCTTCGTCGCGCTTGCCGGAAATTATCGACTTTACTAGCACGCAACCGATGCGTGCGGGACTTCCCGAATTGCTAGATTATCTCGATTCGCAGCACGTACCATTTGTGGTTGTTTCGGGTGGGTTGCGCTTGATGGTAGAAGCAGTGCTAGGGGAATTGATAGAGCGGATACATGCCATTTACGCCATTGACGTTGATACAAGTAGTTCGTATTTGCGCGTGTTGTCAAGCTACGAAGGTGAAACCGAATTGGTAGATAAAGTTAAAGTCATGGAACTTTACCCAGCAGATGCGATCGCTATTGGTGATTCTGTCACCGACTTAAATATGGCTTCTTCTGCACCAATTGTATTCGCACGCGATCGCCTAGCTCAATATCTCGACGAACGAAACAAGCAATATATCCCTTGGAATAATTTTTTTGACGTGCGCGATCGCTTAATGGAATTGTAAAATCAAATGAGCCACCAAGATTTACTCGATATTAGCATTCAATATGACCCACGTCCCTCACTGATAGACGCAGCCAGTCACTTTTATTCCCAAGGTTGGATGGTCGGGACAGCAGGGAATCTTTCCGCAAAAATGCCCGATGGTAGCTTCTGGATTACAGCCAGCGGTATGTCAAAAGGCGCACTAAGTTATCAAAAGTTTGTGCGTGTTTATCCCGATGGTTACGTATTCCAAGCAGCGCCAGAATTTAAGCCATCGGCAGAAACCTCCATACACCAAGCAATTTACTCACTCTTTCCCGACGCAGAAGCTTGCTACCACGTCCATTCGGTAGAAGCAAATTTAGTGTCGAATTTTACCGAAGCCGAGGAAATACTTTTACCAGCTTTGGAAATGCTCAAAGGCTTGGGACTTTGGGAAGAAAACCCCAATTGCATGATGCCATTATTTGCAAATCATTTCCACGTCCCCCAAATTGCCGCAGATATCAAACAGCGCTTTCAAGACAATCCACCCCAAATTCCCGCACTACTAATTCGCAATCACGGTGTTACCGTTTGGGGCAATTCTTTAGAAGTAACCCGCAACCGCATCGAAATTGCCGAATATATTTTTCGGTATATGGTAGCTGCGAAGGGAGTAGGGAGTAGGGAGTAGAGAGTAGGGAGTACTTTAGTTATTACACCTTAACAGGGGTACTCCTAACTCCTAACTTTTTGTTTTTGATTCACTCGAAGTTGCCCGCAAGCTGCATCAGCTTCCAAACCGCGTGAATAGCGAACGCTAACTGCGATATGTTGCTGTTTGAGGATTTCGACAAAAGCGTTAATGCGATCGCTCGAGGGTCGTTGATAATCGACTTCGTTGATGGGGTTGTAGGGTATCAAATTTACATGGTTTTGGAAACCTCGCAAACGCTTTGATAGTTCTATTGCATGTTCGGGTAAGTCATTCACACCCGCGAGTAAAACATACTCAAAAGATACACGTCGCCCCGTAATTTCCACATATTCGCGGCACTCGGCAATTAAATCTTCAATTCGATAAGGACGAGCGCTGGGAATAAGTTGTTCGCGCAGCGCTTGGTTTGGTGCGTGCAAACTCACAGCAAAAGTAACTTGGAGATTTTGTTGGGCAAATTCACGAATGCGCGAGCGTATTCCCACTGTGGAAACGGTGAGATTGCGCTGTCCAATTCCGACATCTTTATTTAACGAATGAATTGCCCCCAACACATTCTCAACATTTAACAGCGGTTCACCCATCCCCATAAATACAACATTGCTGACGCGACGTTGAAAGTCTTCTTGCACTGTCAAAACTTGGTCAATAATTTCATATCTTTCCAAATTGCGCTTAAATCCATCTTTACCTGTCGCGCAAAAATCGCAAGCCATCGGGCAACCTACTTGTGTTGATACGCACACAGTTAATCTATTTTCTGATGGAATACCAACGGTTTCGACTATTTGCCCATCAGTAAGCTGTAGCAAATATTTAATAGTGCCATCGTTAGCTAGCGAACGCAAATGTTCTTGGGAACGTCCAATCGAAATATCAGCAACTTGGGAACGCCATTGTTTGGGGAATACCGAGATATCGTTGAGCGATCGCACTCCCTTGTTATAAATCCAATCGTGCAGCTGCTTACCGCGATATGCGGGTTGTCCCAGAGAAAGTACCCAAGCAGTTAACTCTTCCTGGGAAGCACCAAGCAGTGGTGGTTTGATTTGTTGAGTTGAAGCGTCAAGTTGTGATAACACAGAAGAAGACATATGAAGCACTTTTGTACTGGCATATTCTATCCTAGTGCTTTTTGCGGCAATTGGTAATTTAGCGTATTCGTCTGTAAAATGGGAATCGTAATCGTGAATTCTGTACCTTCTCCAGGTGTGGAAATACATGTAATCTCACCACCATGCTTTTCTACCACGATTTGATAGCTGATTGACAAACCTAAACCTGTACCTTTGCCAACAGGTTTAGTCGTAAAAAAGGGGTCAAATAGCTTACTTTTGACGGACTCGTTCATACCTAAACCGTTATCTTGAATATTAATAATAATCGTGCCGCAATTTTTGAATTGGGTATAAATCCCAATCTGAGGAGATTTGAATTGACTCGTTTGGGTTTTTGCTTCTAAAGCATCAATCGCATTACTTAGAATATGGTTGAATACTTGATTGAGTTCGCTCGCAAAACATTCAACTAACGGTAAATCACCGTATTTTCGGATAATTTCTATGTCGGGACGATGGGCGCAACTGCTAAGTCGATGCTGTAATATCAATAGCGTGCTTTCGATACCTTCGTGAATATCAACAAATTTAAGTGAGGCTTCATCAAGCCGCGAAAAGTTTCGCAACGACAGGACAATATTGCTGATACGTTCTGCACCGAAGCGCATCGAAGCTAAAGTTTTGGGCAAGTCTTCAAAAATAAAATCTAATTCAATTTTGGCAAGCAATGTCTCAATTTCTATATGACTGTTAGAAAAATGCTGTTTATATAAGTTAATTAAAGTTAGTAAATCATTAAAATATTCGCTTACATAATCAATATTACTATTAATAAAAGTTATCGGGTTATTGATTTCATGGGCAATTCCGGCAATCAATTGTCCTAGACTCGACATTTTCTCGGTTTGAATTAATTTGGCTTGAGTATGTCGCAACTCCAAAAGCGTTTCTTCCAACTTTTGTGCTTGAGCTTCGGCTGTTTTAAAAAGAAGCTCTTGAATTTTTAAAGCTTCCTGTAACTGCCTTTGCTGTTGCGTAAGCTCCTCTGTTAATTTTTTGGCATCATCTAAAGCATTATTACGAGCTTGCAGTAAGAATAGAAAATCAACAATTGGATCGTGAATTGCAAAATCTTTAAGCTTTAAACCTAAAGGAGAAAGCGTTGCTGTATCCGTAACCCAAACTGAACAGAGAAAAAACATCGCTTCCTCTGCTTCGTCATATAACATCTGTCCCTTGAGTTGCATACCGTTATACAGCGACTCCAGCAAAAAGAGCGATCGCGTTTGCTTCAAAAATGCTGTAAAGTCAAACTGAACTTTAGGACGGTTAATTTTGAAATGTTCCTCAAGCCGACTCCCAACAATTAACTGAGAATGAACGCGCTGCAAAACCTCTCCAACCTGTATAATCTCCCGGTTGCGATTAAAAACAAGATGAAATGGAAACGCTTGAGCAAGTAACTCGGGTGGAAGGCTAAACTGGGGAGAAGTCATCGCTTATCAGTTAGGCTTATATTTAATTAAAAAAGTATCATTTTCGTCTCCTTCTTCTCGACTTTGAGTTTGTATAATATTTACTTCAGTATTGAATTTTGTACCTAAACCTTTCACCAATCCAAAAACCATTGGAGCAAATCCTTCGCGGACAGAATTGTAGTGCAACGAGAGTGAATCTGCTTCAATTTCGCTGCAATCAAACGACGGTGGTTGAAGTTGGGGAAAACTCACACCTACTCGTGCATGAAGCTCATCGAGATTCTGTAAAAATTCTGGGAGATTATCGCCTCCCATATCCATCATGTCACCGTAGCCGTTTTTACCAGTATATTCAACCCAAAATTCTCCGAAAGCCTGCATAATATCCGCCACAGGTAAACCCAAAACTACACTCGCTGCCTTTACCAAACGATGAGTTAAGTCATCGGGATAAGCTTCCATGCTCAAAAAGTTATTGACATCAACCTCAGCATGAAGTCGAATTGCTTGCCAGGTTTCTTCACCAAAGCTCGCGCACACTAGATCGCGAATAGCTCGATTTACCAAACCGTACATTATGGTTCTCCTAAGATGTTTCAACCTTCTAACTTAGGATTCCCAGTTACGAGTGAAAATCAACATCTGCTAAAATTACGGACTCGATTGCATTAATCAAAACATTCGTAAAGACTTGATTTCACTTGTTTACCGTCAGACCTGAGCGAATTTGAAGCTAGTGGTCTGTGTCGTAAGTTCTGATAGGTACGTAGTAGCGCTGTACTCGCATGAAATTATTAATTTAGAGGGCTAGAGCAACAACTACGAACCCCCCCAAAATTAATGATATGAACCAGTAGGTTGGGTGTAGCGTATTAGCGTTACCCAACATTTAACAGTTAGGTTCCACGCTCGTCCCAAGGGGACTGGCTTTGCCTACGTTCCACCCAACCTACGCGTTTTTCTATATCACTGATTATCAGTAAAATCGAAAAAGTCAAATAACCGTCCCACAAACCTTCCAGCGTCAGCCTTAAAGTTTCGTAAAAATGCATATCGAGCTTAGAAGTTATCAAACAACCATTAGATTAAAATATGTTAATAAAATCCCCAAAGTCTTTACAAATATTTAATAAGATGCCGAGCAGCTTCACGAAGCAAATAACAGTTCTAATGCATGTAGGTTTAAATTTTGGTATACAAATAAAATGCCCGGTTGAAGTTAATCAACCAGGCTCAAAATTATATCAATTAGCCAATTGAATCAAGAAGAAACTATTATTTACTTCCCGACTTACCCAAGATTTACCTTGACGACTTTATTCTTTTCGGCTTCAGTTTTAGGCAATGTTAAATTCAAAATACCGTCTTGATATTCAGCTTTGACGTTAGTATTTTGAATCCGCGCCCGCAGAGGAATTACTCGTTGGAACTTGCCGTAGTAAAACTCGCTTCTGGTTTTAGCATTATCGTCAGCTTTGGTTTGCAATTTACGTTCTGCAACCACCTTGACTGCATTCTCTGTGACTTCAATATCCACATCTTTCGCTTCGATACCAGGAAGTTCCAGTTTGAGATATACTGCATCCTCAGTTTCACGCAGTTCTGCTGCTGGGGTTTTAAATACGGGTGTTTGCAAGTCTTCAAACAATGATTCGAGTTGACGTTGCATTGCAGTCATTTCAGCCATTGGGTTGTAACGTGATAATGCCATAATTCGCTCCGAGCAGTTATATTTTTATTTACTAGTTTGTTTGATTCATCGTTGTCTTGATACCATATTAGTAATGATTTGATAAGCTGGAAATACGGTTTTTATCACTAAGTAATTGATGAATACCGATCCGAATTTCGGAGATGATTAAAGATTGATTGTATAATATCTTTTCAAAAGCACTGAACGCAGCATTCATAAATCACTTATGAAGGTTAGAACCCCGACTTCGCAGAAGTTGTCGGGGTTCTGAGTCTAGTTGATTTGCGATTGCCTCTACCAAAACCGCGAATAAATCATCCAAAAACGTAGTAGGACGAATCAGTGCAGCGATTAGGGTTAAGGTAACAATCAATTTAATAAATATCAGCCGAAAGTACTACCATTCCAGCCCCACATATAACCTTCAGCGTCAGCAAATTCGATATAAATTCGATTTTTCGCCACATTCAAAGCTTGATTAATCTCTTGACAGAAATCTTCACTCATTGCTTGAGTTTGTTCGGACTTCATTGTGCCCACACTTTTGATTTCTATATAACATGCTGGTTCAGTATTTCCCGCAAAAGTCATCGGCACTTCTGGTTCAAAAGCCGTCATAATGTACGATTCTGGCTTACCTGTATGTTTCGCTAGCTTTGTAGATAAAGTTTTAAGCATTGCTTCTACTTGAGTTTTTTCAGGTGCAGAAACCGAAGTTTGAACTTTAATTAAAGGCATAAGGGAGGGGTAAAGGTAGAGAGAAAGAAATTAATTAATAACTTACTTTTTATTTTCCGATACTTCGTCCCTGGATACTGCCTCCACTCCTCCCTGATGCGGACGGAATAAATGACTGTGTTCGGGATTATAGAGATGCGATCGCGCTTCAATCGACTCGCACGAGTATTGCGTTGTGCCTAATGCCGGACTAATCACATAAAGCGTCGTGCGAATCAAATTTTCTTCAACGGTACAACTTGCCATTTTGTCAAGGGGTACAACTCGAATTTTTTCATCATTCCACCCCAAGCGATAACAAATTGCCACAGAAGTGTTGGCAGGGTAATGTTTTAGCAACTTAGCTTGAGCATCTTCGACATGACGCGCACTCAAATATAAACATAAAGTCGCTTGATGCGATGCAAGCGTTGTCAATTCTTCACCCGCAGGGACTTCGGTACGTCCGCTAATCCGCGTCAATATAACAGTTTGCACTAAACCGGGCACAGTCAGTTCGACTTTGAGTTTAGCTGCTGCGGCTTGAAAAGCGCTAATACCGGGAATAACTTCAAACGGGATATTTGCTTGGGTCAAAAGCTGCATTTGTTCGTGAATAGTGCTATAGAGACTAGGGTCACCGGAATGGAGACGGATAACGGATTTATGAGACTGTACTCGCTCCACCATCACTGGCAAAATATCCTCTAGGGTGAGATTTGCCGTCCGAATAATTTCCGCGTCTTTTCGGCAAAGTTCGAGGATTTCCACAGGCACTAACGAATCGGCAAATAAAATCACATCGGCATTCATCAGCAGCTTTTGCGCCTTGACCGTTAATAAATCAGGGTCGCCAGGTCCAGCACCCACAATATAGACCGCAGGTTTGAGGAATAAATTTGAGTTTTCATCACTTGATGTTATAGTAGTATTACGCATAAATTTAAATAAACAAATTAATCAAAAAAATTTTTTTGGAATTTTCTCAGTGCCATTCCGGATGGTGCCCCTATATCTAGTAGAAGTGATTGGTAGATGCACCCTGGTTAAGCCCTAGAGATTACTCTGGGGCATTTTTTATTTTTAGGTGTTAGGTGTTAGGTGTTAGGGAGTAGGGGGAATGGGGAGTAGGGAATATTAGATTTTGGATTTTGGCTTTTGGCTTTTGGCTTAATTATTATCTCCCCTCCCACTCCCTACTCCTCCCTACTCCTCCCTACTCCTCCCTACTCC
>CAXTCQ010000249.1:0-12218 GCA_964242965.1 uncultured Calothrix sp.
CTCACCAACAATCATCATCAACCCCAGACATCAACCCGCCTCACCCTCACCAACAATCATCACCAACCCCTACTTAGCCGAACCATCAAAAGCACGCATCGCCAAATCCTGCGCTTGCTTCAACGTAGCTTGCAACTGCACAGAAATACCATCAATTTGTTCAGCTTGCTTTTGAATAGTTTCTTCCAACGACCGAATCTTCAATTCATAACTTTGTTTAGTCGCTTCCCACTCTTTCTCAAATAAATCAGCTTCAACTTTAGCTTTTTGACCAGTCTCTTTAATCGCTTCTTCCCGCGCTTTCTTAACAGCTTCTTCCAACTCGACTGGAAATGCCGCAACTTTCTTTTGATACTCTGCAAATAACGGCTGATTATCCTTAAGAACCTTCTCGCGTTCAGCCCAATTTTTATCTTTCTCTTGCGTACTTTCCAAAACTTCCCGTTCTAAATTGCGCTTTTTCGCTTCATAAGCATCAGCATTAATTTTACGAGTATTTTCTAACTTATATTCATACTCTTCGGTTTCTTGCTGACGCTGTTTAAGCAGCAACTCATTTTCCGCTTGCACAACTTCATCATATTGAGTTTGTTCTTTTTGCCAGTCTTTACGCGTTTGGGCAATTTCTTTCTCTAACGTTTCGCGCTTACTGATACTATCTTGTTCGAGGATTCTTAATTTCTCTCGGTGTTCTTGAGTTAAAACATCGACAGTATCCGCAACAGTGCGAATCTGTTGAAGTTCCTGTAAATACTGCGTTTCAACTTCAATAGCGCGGTTGAGTTCATCGAGTTTCGAGTTTTCTTTACCCAACTTATCAGATAAGGAATTGACAATACTGCCAAATTCCAACTGCAAATCAGCCAAGCTTTTAACGATGCTATCAACTGTATACGTCGAAGCAACTTCCAGAATTTGTTTATTTTTTACTTTGTCAGCAACTTCAAGCTTAGTTGCAATTTTTGATTCAAGTTTTTTTCGTTCGACTAATATTTGTTGAAACGCTTGCATCAACTGCTGTTTTCCATCTTTACTTGCAGCTATCGTCATACACGAACTCCTTGAAATGTAAATGATTTAGGTAGCAAGTCACACCAAGACATACCTAATGCAGACATTAGGCTAACCTTGAAATACGCATTTTAAGTGCAGTAGGAATACTGAAAAGAAAAGTTATGACCGCTAATCGCGTTGTTAGTATATTTGTACTAAATAATTATACTCAACGATAATTACTCCTGTCAAGGAAAAAGAGGGGGAGAGGGGAGAAGGGGGACGGGAGAATATTGATCAACTGACAACTAATCAATTCCCAATTAGCATTTGAATTACTAATGATTTCTACCGAGATTGAACTATAATATTCGTAGTTACTGTCAAATATGTTACAGTTTGCTATTTTCGTTACCACTGCTTCAACGTAATTGCACGGAGAATGCACAATTGGGCTTATATAAGTAATAACACTGATTTATCATATTTATGTATACCACCAACGAACCAACCAAGTATGCTCCTACTGCGGAGTTCGGGCAAACGAGCCGCATTTTAGTAGTCGAAGACGAAGAACTTATCCGGGAAATGTTAGTTTTGGCGTTGGAGGAAGAAGGTTACGGGGTAGTAACTGCCATTGATGGGCGGTTAGCGGTTGAGCATTTGAAAAATAGCGAACCAAATTCCGGGGAACCTGGCTTTGATTTGGTGATTTTGGATTTGATGTTGCCGCAAATCAACGGTTTAGATATTTGCCGCTTGATTCGCCATCAAAACAATCCAGTCCCAATTTTGATGCTGAGTGCCAAAGGTAGCGAAACAGACCGAGTATTGGGCTTGGAAGTAGGGGCGGATGATTATTTAACTAAGCCTTTCAGCGTGCGGGAATTAGTTGCACGGTGTCGGGCGCTACTTCGCCGCCAGCGATTGAGTGCCCTGCCGCAAACGCCTGTATTGCAATATAAAGATGTAACTTTGTATCCGCAAGAATGTCGGGTACTGGTTCGCGGTCAGCAAGTCAGCTTGTCGCCGAAAGAGTTCCGGCTATTGGAAGTATTTATGAGCTATGCGCGACGAGTATGGTCGCGGGAGCAATTACTCGATCAAGTTTGGGGTCCGGATTTTGTTGGCGATAGCAAGACTGTGGACGTGCATATTCGCTGGTTGCGCGAGAAGTTGGAGAAAGACCCCAGTCATCCAGAATACATTGTGACTGTACGTGGTTTCGGTTATCGCTTCGGATAGTTGTTAGTCTTAAGTTGGGACTGGAGTAACTAACAGCTAGCCATGTTTGAATTAGGATTTTGTTTGGGTTTAGCGGTTGGGATTGGGTTCTGGGTGTGGCAGCAGTTTCAGCTAAACCGCTACCTAGAGCAGGTGCTGCAACCTTTGAGCGCACGTTCTTCAAAGGTGGCACTGCCGATGATACCGCGTCTGCGGGATGAAATTACGAATTTTAAGCACCAAGGTCAGTATTTACAGCAGCAGTTGCAAACCTACCAAGATTTGCTGGAGTTTGCGCCGATTGGTTATTTGCAAGTCGATGAAGAAAATCAACTGCTGTGGTGTAACGAACAGGCACGAGAGATATTGTATTTGCAGCGGTGGCAACCCGGTCAGGTAAGGTTGCTGCTCGAATTGGTGCGTTCGTATGAACTCGACCGCTTGGTTGAACAAACACGCGATCGCGCTTCGTTGCAAATCAAAGAGTGGGTGTTTCACCCCTCATGTGAGAATGCGGCAGCGATGCTAGAAGTAAAGTCTATGGTATTGCGAGCAACTAGTTTACCTTTACCAAAAGGACAAGTTGGTGTGTTTCTAGAAAATCGCCAATCTATACTCGACATCAATAAAGCACGCGATCGCGCTTTTTCTGACCTAGCACACGAACTGAGAACACCCCTGACTTCGATCCGTCTGGTTGTGGAAACGCTCCAAGACCGTTTAGACTCACCCTTAAAGCGCTGGGTTGACCGTTTGATGGGGGAAGTTGACCGCTTGATTAATCTAGTCCAAAGCTGGTTAGACCTGACTCAACTCGAAACCAACCCGACAATGCAACTGCATTGCCAAGCTTTGGACTTGCGATCGCTACTAAACTCGGTTTGGGAAACGCTCGAACCTCTTGCACAACGCAATAAAATTGAATTCTCTTACTCTGGACCCGACCATCTGTGGATTAAAGCCGACCAATCCCGGATGTATCAAGTATTTATAAATTTGCTTGACAATTGCATCAAATATAGTCCTGCCCGTGCTAGCATTTACGTCGAAGCGAAAATTCTCTCAGAAAAATATACTGATAATAAAGAACGCGGTTCGCCAATGATGGAAATTAATATCATTGACTCCGGAGTTGGATTTTCTGAAGAAGACTTGCCTCATGTATTCGAGCGATTTTACCGAGGTGACATTGCCCGAACTCGTTCATTAGTTGGAGAAAATTCCGCTACAGTAGTTGGATCGGGATTAGGGTTAGCAATCGTCCGCCAAATTATACTAGCTCACGGTGGTTCGATTAAAGCTATGAATCATCCAGAAATTGGAGGAGCGTGGATGCAAATTCAATTACCAGAAGCAATGCCAAATACCTATGGTCGAGACTATATTTAAAGACTATATTTAAAAATATCTTCTCGTTTGAGAATGTAAAGCGTGAAAGCCCCCATTGATAGTTACGAATCTGAAAAAACCCAGTTGACACGCGATATTCGGCGTTTAGAACGGGATGTCTTACGTATGGGTGCCTTGGTAGAAAAATCTTTTCGTCTAAGTCACCAAGCTTTATTTGCCCGCGATTTGAGTGCAGCGGAGGAACTGCCCCGCTTAGACAAAAAAATTGACCGCTTTTACAGGCAAATCGAACTCGACTGCACGCAAATCATGACCAGTCAAGCACCTGGAGAAAGAGATTTGCGCTGCTTGAGTGCTTTCATGCAACTGGTGCGCGATTTGGAACGCATCGGCGATTATGCTGAAGATTTGGGTGAAATTGCAGTCAAAATATTTTCTTATCCAACGCATCCTTTACTACCCGAAATTGCGATGATGTCGCATCATGCCCAAGCGATGCTAGCCACAAGTTTGGTTGCGCTGGCAGATTTAGACGAAGTAAGCGGGCGCAGTATAAAACAGCTTGATGATGCTGTTGATAATGCCTACGAGCAAGTTTACAACGCTTTAGCTCAACAGCGCGACGTTCAAGGCTTGTTAGAACCATATTTGCTTTTAGGATTAGCAATTCGTTGCTTGGAACGCATGGCAGACCATGCCACAAACATCGGTCAACGAGTCGCTTATATTGTTACCGGTCAGCGTTCTTAGCAGGGGTGTAGAGCGTGGGGAAGAATATTTTTACAGGGTGGTTCAAACTTGATAGCGACTGCCTCCTTTCCTTGAGACGAGGCAGCTAAAAACATTACCTGTAGCTTAGGCATCTTCCACATGCAGTCAGGCAAGATGCCAAACTTAGAGAATATCTAGCTAGTATAATTATCAACATATAGCTGAAAAATTTAAATTAATTATTTTTAGCAACAATATAATTTGGAGTGCAAATGTTCAGAACAAAGTATAGTTGTTTTCTATGGGAACCAAAGTTAATTAATATACATCTGACTAAAGGTAAATATTTTGAGTAAATAGTGATTTTTATCTGCTACCGAAAATTAAATATTGGTTAATCAACACACATTTCATGAAAAGCTTACCTATTCTTAAACTTTTAGGTTTACATTAACAGAGGCAATGTAAAAGTGTTGTCAGACATACTGATAGCTTTGGTGTAATAATGTTGTAAATTGCAATTTCTAACTCATATTATTTTTTTGATGTGCAGGTAAAAAAATGCAAATCAGAATTTATGCGTTAGGTTTAATACATCACATTAGTGAACCACTGCTAAATCCGAGGCAAATCATCAGGGGAATGCAAATTTGACGTGCTTGTACTGTCTGCTGAGGTGACAAAAACCACCCCGAAAATTGTTATTTGACCGTACTGCAATGTACTAATAATAACAGACAGATGCTAAAAAAAAATCAATAATGCGTAAAAGCGTCATCAAGATGACGACAAAGGCAAGTCCGCAATTATTTTAGGGTTGTTTAATGACATCATTTGGTACATTCTCACCAATGGTAAAAATGCGGTTAAAGTCGGATCTATTTGAATCGCATCGCTTTTATTGCCAGGACGAATGCATATTGTTTCGTTTATAGCAAGCAGAGGTATTTTTGACTACAATTGTCAGTATTAGCTTTGTAGTTATGCCTTGATTGAAGTTTTGATGTGTCTCAATTGCACTTGAACGCTCGCCGATATTTACAGGTTTACCGAGAACTTTAAACATCAGGCTTTGTGAGATTAGCATCCAGCGAATAAAAGGCTTAATGCACCCTTATAATTTGTGTTTAACTATATAGTTAACGATTGCGTCTACTACAGCGTATTAAAGTTTCAGTTATTTTTGCATCTACCCTTCGGCGTAATTAAATAGGTTGCACGCTATCCTTGGTAAGAATTTGCATTCATCAATTCTGCCATAACGTGCAGCTTTATTGCAGATTGCTTCGATACCAGAGACGAGTTTTAAATTCACCAAGCTGTCCTAAATTTACCAACACCTTCATTCATGATGTATTCCACAAGCCGTAACAACACTAACCCCAGCCTCGGACAACAAAACACCAACGCTAACGGACTGCCACAACGCTTATTTACCCGTCGTGAAGTCATCCCAGCACGCAATGACGTACTGTGGAGAATCGAGCGCGGTGCAGTTCGTACTTTGACATGGAGCGAAGACGGAACCTTCATTACATTGGGCTACTGGGGACCTGGAGATTTGATTGGTTATCCCTTGTCCTGCGTTAAGCCTTACCAAATTGAATGCTTGACCAGCGTTGAAGTGAGCGTAGTTCCCCCACAATTATGGCATCAAGATGTCAACGCTTTAGTTTCGCACATTCAACAAGCGGAAGAATTACTCAGCATCGTTCACCGCAAACCCATTTCACTAAGACTGTGGCAGTTCTTGGTGTGGTTGAGCGAAAAATTTGGTCGTGACGTGACTGAAGGCAAACTCATTGACCTCAACGTTACTCATCAAGAAATGGCAGAAGTATTAAATACAACACGAGTAACCGTAACACGTTTGCTGCAACAGTTTGAAGAAGAGAACAATATTATCCGCCATAAGCGTCGGATTATCCTACGGACACCAGATAAAAACCAAAATACTGGTTTGAAAAAATAAATCAAAGGTGTGGTGGCTGACATCCGTCAGCCCCTCTCACTTGCTACACTCCTAAATATGAGGCATCAGTAAATTCCCGTGTATAGGATTCAAGGTTATGGGAATGAGCTTTAGTGATGAAAACCAACTAGGTGTGAGTGAGTAAGTGAGAAAAAACATGACAAAACTATTCTGGAACGTATTCAGACTGAGTCCGCTCGTAATTGCTGCGACATTTTTTGCTGCTAACAATGCTTTTGCTGCTGAAGCCAAAGAAGGCATTACATCTGTAGCTCAATTATCGCAAGCGCAAGAATCCAACAACATCGGTCAAGTCACCTCCGTTTCGCAGTTTTCCGATGTACAGCCTACCGATTGGGCATTCCAAGCTTTACAGTCTTTAGTAGAACGTTACGGTTGCATCGCTGGTTATCCTAACGGTACATACCGTGGCAACCGTGCAATGACCCGTTATGAATTTGCGGCTGGCGTAAATGCGTGCTTAGACCGTGTTAACGAACTGATTGCCACCGCAACCGCAGATTTAGTTAAGAGAGAAGACCTGACCACATTGCAGCGCTTGCAAGAAGAGTTCGCTGCTGAACTTGCTACCTTGCGCGGTCGCGTTGATGCTCTTGATGCTCGGACTTCAGAGTTGGAAGCTAAACAGTTTTCGACTACAACTAAGCTAGTTGGTGAAGCCATTTTCAGCGTTTCCGATACCTTTGGTGACAGAGCAGCACTCGGTTCGCGTGCATTAGTTAATGACCGTACTGGAACGCTGGTTAATCCTAAATTAGATAGCAATCCTACCCTCTCTGACCGTGTACGTTTAAGTTTCAACAGCAGCTTTACTGGAACAGACCAATTGCAAATCCGTATGCAAGCTGGTAACGTTCTTTCCAACAACTCCAACACTAATGCTGGTCTCCCAGGTACTAACCCTGGTACGGGTACTGTTATGTCCCGTTTAGCATTCGACAACAACACCAGCAACGCTGTTCAACTCGACAAAATCAGATACGCATTCAACCTCAGCGATAAAGCTCGCGTTACTGTTGATGCTAACAACGGTGAATTCTGGGAAAACATCAATAACTTTAATCCCGACCTTTCTAGCTCTGGACGAGGTTCGATTTCCCGCTACGGTCGTTTCAGCCCTATCTACCGTCAAGGTCAAGGTGGTGCTGGTGCAACTATTACCTTCAATCCGGCTGGTAGATTGAGCGCTTCTGCTGGTTACTTGGCTGGTGGTAGAAACAACGTTGCTAACGACCCTGCTTTTGGTAGAGGCTTGGTTGATGGTAACTATGCTGCTTTAGGACAAGTTGCTTTCAAAGTTAACGATGCCTTCAACATTGGTGGAACCTACGTTCGCACTTACCAGAATAGTGCTGGTGGTGTAAACATGTTTGAATCAACTGGTAGTGACTTAGTTAACTCACCTTTTGGTACCAACGTTCCTACTTCTGCTAACCACTTTGGTATTCAAGCTAACTACAAATTAAACCCCACAGTCACTCTTGGTGGTTGGGTTGGTTACACAAACGCTCAAGCTCAAACAAACGGTAACACACAACCAACTGCTGTTGGTGGTTCTAGCACTTTAACAGGTACAGCGCTTACTAATGCTGTTAACAACCGTAACGTTGTTAACAAAGGTGACAACGCAGACTTTTTCTACTGGGCTACTAACTTAACCTTTAAAGACTTCGGTCGTGAAGGTAACTTGCTCGCTTTCACCTTTGGTCAACCTCCTAAAGTCACCAGCAGCGACTTCAGACCAAATCTGACCACTGGTTCGTTTGGACGTATTGAGCAAAAAGATTCTGACACTTCTTATCACTTAGAAGCTCTCTACCGGATGCAAATCAACAACAACATCACTGTTGCACCTGCTCTGTTGGTTATTTTCAACCCAGAACACAACGAACGTAACGACACCATCTATGTTGGTACTCTCCGTACTACCTTCACATTCTAAGATTGAGTCAAAATTGTTTAATGGTTCGTTTCATTAATTTTGCCCAGTCGGGGATCTGGTCTTCTCGAAAAGGTCAAAATTTATATATTTCTCCCCATGTGCGTTTCTAGTGGGGCAATCTTAAAAAAGCCTGCTAGTGCAGGCTTTTTTGTTTTTTAGCAACACCAAAAAATAAATTATCCTTTTTGTCGGGTGCATTAAGTTAACACTAGTGAGCTTGAAGATTGGTTAAGACGTTATTAATTACTTTTTTGTTCCCGATACTTTAAAACATTTATGTGAAAAATATTACCTATTAATAATTCCTATAATTCTGACTTTTGAGACTTTTTAGATAAATTTATTGTTGACATTAACCGTTACTTAACCTGATTACGAGCGCAAAGCTACGCGATCGCACTCTTTATATTATCCTACCAGCAAGGCAAAAATCGGCACTCATCGGCACTTACAGGCTGCAATGACTGTCAAATCTTGATTTTATAAACTTAATTACACTAATTCAAAAAAAATCTTTCCGTAAGTGATAAAAATCCTCCAGAGATATGTAAAATAATTACAACAAGTAGGTGTGAGAGAGAATACAGATAATGGCTAAACTATTTTGGAATGTCCTCAAGTTGAGTCCAATTGCAGTAGCAGTTGCATTTGCGACCGCAAACAGCGCTTTTGCTGGCGAAGTTAATGGAGGCATAACTCCCGTTAACCAACTAGCGCAAGGACAACAACCCGAAAACTTGGGTCAGGTAACTTCGGTTTCGCAGTTTTCCGACGTACAACCGACAGATTGGGCTTTCCAAGCATTGCAATCGCTGGTTGAGCGTTACGGTTGTATAGCAGGCTACCCAAATGGTACTTATCGTGGTAACAGAGCATTGACTCGTTACGAGTTTGCAGCTGGTTTGAATGCTTGTTTAGACCGCGTGAATGAATTGATTGCAACTGCAACTGCTGACTTGGTAAGAAAGGAAGATTTAGCAACATTGCAGCGCTTGCAAGAAGAGTTTTCTGCGGAATTGGCAACTTTACGCGGTCGCGTTGATAATTTGGAAGCACGGACTGCCGAACTCGAAGCGAATCAATTCTCGACGACAACTAAATTAGTTGGTGAAGCGGTATTTAGCGTTTCCGATGCCTTCGGTGGAGATGCGGCAATTGGTTCTCGTGAGTTAATTAATAACCCGAACGCAACTAGAAGAGGAGGTGTAGACGAAAATACCAATACTGTTCTCTCCGAGCGCGTTCGTTTGAGCTTAAACAGTAGCTTCAGCGGTAGAGACAACTTGCAAGTTCGTTTGCAAATGGGAAATACTACTCCAAATACCAACTCCACGGGTACGCAAATGACCCGTTTGGCTTACGACAATGACACCCAAAACCAGGTTTTTGTTGATAAAATTAACTATGCTTTCAACCTGAGCGATGCTATCCGCATCAAGGTTGATGCAAATAATGGTGAATTCTGGGAAAACATTAACAACTTTAACCCCGACTTTGCGAGTTCCGGTCGAGGTTCTATTTCTCGCTACGGTCGTTTTAGCCCGATTTACCGTGCAGGTCAAGGTGGTGCTGGTGCGACAATTAGTATTGCTCCAAAGAATTCGCCAATATCACTTTCTGCGGGTTATATGGCTGGTGGACGTACTAACACAGCTAGCAGTCCTTTAGATAGAAACGGTTTGACTGAAGGTAACTATGCTGTTTTGGGGCAACTCGGTTTGCAAGCTAGCAAGCAGTTTGGTTTAGGTTTGACCTATGCCCACACCTACCAAAATCCGACTACAACTGTTGCAGGAGTAACTAATGGCGGCGGTGTGAACCTGTTTGAAGGTACAGGTAGCGATATTGCAAGCCAACCTTTTCGTAACATTAATAATTCTGCTATTGCTACTTCTGCTAACCACTATGGTGTGCAAGCGAACTTTAGACCCAGCGATAAATTTGCTGTTGGTGGTTGGTACGGTTTAGCTGACATCTCTGGTGAAGCTCCAAACTCTACTAATTTAGATGCGACTGCTACATATTGGGCTGCCAACTTAGCGATTAGAGACTTTGGTAGCAAAGGCAGTTTACTCGGTGTTACTTTCGGTCAACCTCCTAAAATCACAGGTAGTAATTATAGAGGACCTAGTGGTACTGGTCCTCGTCAAAAAGATCAAGACACCTCCTATCACTTAGAAGCTCTGTACCGACTGCAACTCAATGATAATGTTTCTGTAGCTCCTGCTGTACTCGTGATTTTCAATCCCGAACATAACGAAAGAAACGATACTATTTACATCGGTACGCTGCGTACCACGTTTACTTTCTAATATTTTTTAGTTGCAGGCAAGCTGCCTGCGTTACATTTTTAATACAAGAAAAGCCCGCTTGTTGACGGGCTTTTTTGTGTTTTCTAAAGAATTTATATGCATGATGTCCGTTTAATTACCCATGACTGTAGGGGCACAGCACTGCTGTGCCCCTACGGATATTATTGGCAATTCGGCAGGTATTATATTATTCCTCTGGTTTCTTCAAATTTGTAGGTGGTCTATCGTTACTCCAAGCCCACCAAGTAAAACCGCAATGACAGTGATAAAACTCTTGCCATTTACGGCGATATTGTTCGGTTGTAACAGGTGCGCGGCGATTAATCCAAACTTGTGTCGCTTCTAAACTACTCGAATGGCAGTTTGGACAGTAAAATTCATGAGCGTGAACTGCTTGATTTGTCCATTCAGGAGGGATGGGTGCGAAGGCTTCCATTAGGTAATTTTATACACTTATTGGTTAATTATGGCTGGTTGTTAGCGATATTGATGACTTAAACCGACGGCAAATTTATATTTTGCATAATTTTGACTTTTGATATTGACCTCGATATGGGATTATTACTTTTATACAGTTATTTTTATGTAAATCGACAGCCTTCGGTAGGTTGGGTGGAACGAAGTGTAACCCAACTGCCATTGTTGGGTTTCGCTATTCGCTACACCCAACCTACAAATAACAAACTAATAATAATTATAAATCAAAAATATGGAACCAAACATTGAAATTCGCCGTTTAATAGATGTAATGCCTGCATCGGGACGGATGGTAACAAAAATTATTAGCAAACCCGAACAAACAAAGGTAATCGATGTATCGTTTCCACTACCTTGGAATCAAGATAAACCTATATATATTAACTTTGATTTATGGCGACGCTTCCCGAAACCGCAACGCGATATGTTGATGTTACGAACTGTGAGTTTGTTAACGGGTGTGAAGTGGTTTAAACCCGATATTTATCAAGGTGTCGCGGTAGCTGGATTGTTAGGTGGATTGGTTGAATCTGTTCAACAGGATGCAGTCGGTATTGTTGTTGCATTGGGATTAAGTGGAATGGCAATTATGCGGATTTGGCGAATCAATAATTCGCAAGAGTCGGAAATAAATGCCGATAATGCTGCGATTCGGGTTGCACAGCGTCGCGGTTATTCGGAAGTTGAAGCTGCCGAACATTTACTTGCTGCAATTGAAGCAATGGCGAAAATAGAAGGACGTTCTGGGTTAGATTTTAATGAATTAGTACGCTGTCAGAACTTAAAAGCGATCGCAGGTTTATCTTCCGTTGGTATTCCTAAAAATTCAGTCAAAATAGAATACAAGTAATAGCTATAGTAACCTCTAGCAATCTATAATCCTATATTAAATAGACATCTACCGAGATTAATTATGCGTTGTCTACATTGTTTTTCGGAGATGTCTAATGCAAAACGTATAGATGGAAATGGCTTTACATTTACCGACAACGATAAAGTTTATACTCGTAGCCATTAATTGCAGGTAATGAGCGATTTTCTTGCCTACATTTATCTAATTCTTCGGGTTTATCAGCAAAGAAATTAACTAACCATAAATCAAATGGACGAGGTAATGCTTTTAAAGTTTTTGCTAAAGCTGCTGTAGAAGTATCGGGATTTTTATCTTGATGTGCAAGGAGGAATTGGGGGGAAGAGGGGAGAGAGGGGAGAGAGG
>CAXTCQ010000250.1:0-12157 GCA_964242965.1 uncultured Calothrix sp.
GTTTCCTGAATGGGCGAGAAAATAAGTGGATTCACACGGTATTGTAGGGGCGGGGAGACCCCGCCCCTACGACTAACCTGAATTCAAACGAAAAAATAAGACTTCGGTATTGATTTACCATTAATGGATATGGAATCTTTTGCCAGAAGCAATTTAACTGTGTCTTAATCAGTATAATGTAAATTCAACAACGCAATTTACGTTGATTAAATCTGGCACTTGACTTCTAGGAATTTAGTTTAATGCAACAGGAAATAACTGTAGAAAATGTAAATTTAACGAATTGCGATCGCTAACCAATCCATATTCTCAACTCGATCCAGGCTCACGGTATAATATTTGTCTTAAATGCATCTGATTTTACAGTTGTACAGGTTAGTGAAAATATTCAATCGTTCCTTGGTTATCACCCGCCAGATGTACTAAATCAGCCATTAGCAAATTTGTTGTCCGCTTCACAAATAAACTCGATTCAAGAATGTTTAGCAGAAGATTTTGAGCATGTAAATCCGCTAAAGATTTCGTTTATTAAAGACGAACAGGTTCAATATTTTGATGCGATTGTCCATCGTTCTCAAGACTTAATTATTTTAGAAAAAGCTGGCTATGACATAGATGGAGGTTTTCGAGTTTTGAACTTGCTTTCACGTTTACCTTCTAACTACACAGAAACTAGTAGCCATCCACCCACACAATAAAGAGACTACCCAATCTGAATGTGCCTTTTGAGCGATTTGCTGAAGATTTTCTTATATGGTTAAGTATAATAAGTAATATACCACCTTTTAAATTAGGGAAACCGAATAACGCCATTGACGATGAGCAAAACTAAAGCCCGTTCTGCTGATACAAATGCCCTTATTGGTTTCCTACGCTCTTTGTATGGACTAACCAAGAACAGTTTGCCGCGAGGCTTGGTGTAACAGTTGTCGCGGTTAACCGCTGGGAAAACTATCGAGCCAATGCCTTTAGCCCTGCGCCAAATTCAAGTTTACCATTGCAAATCACTCAGTCCTTTAGTGGCACTGACCAAGAGATTGCTTATAGTCTGTTAGAGCAGTACTTTATCTTCTTAATCTTCAACCTGCGGGAATATAAGCAACTCCAGATTTTACCCTATGAATTTTGACTCGCCCTCTCCAGAAAGTACATCTTCATCAGTCGCACCTGAAGTCACATTTAATACTAATATTGCATCAGCCAAAATCGATGCCCCCTTTCCCATTGCGGGAATTGCCGCTTCAGCAGGTGGGCTAGAGGCATTCACGGAACTGATCGGACACTTACCGACTGATACGGGTATGGCATTTGTCTTAATTCAACATTTATCTCCCGACCACGAAAGCCTACTGTCGGAAATTGTGAGCAGGGTAACACCAATGCCTGTGTATCAGGTACAAGAGGGTATGCTGGTCGAGCCAAATGAAGTCTATGTTATTCCGCCTAATACCCAAATGACGGTGGTAGACGGAATGCTACATTTAGCACCCCGCCAAAAAAGATACGGAAAATATCTGCCCGGAGATGCATTTTTTGAGTCCTTGGCAGCGGATCGGGGCAATAAAGCCATTGCTGTGGTTCTATCGGGTATAGATGGAGACGGCTCACAGGGGTTGAAAGCCATCAAGCTTCGTGGGGGCATAACTTTTGCTCAATGTGAGAACACGGCAAAATTTGACAGTATGCCCAACACTGCCGTTGCGACTGGAAATGTTGATTTTGTTTTGCCGCCCCAAGCTATTGCCAAAGAACTGGCAAGTATAAGTCAGAATATGACGCGCCTTTACGAACAGCCTCTCCCAGTCGTGGAGAAGTTGCCCGAACCGGGAAGTGCCCTAACCACAATTTTTGCTCTGCTGCGAACGACCACAGGCGTTGACTTTACTCACTACAAGCCTGCAACTTTGAATCGGCGAATGCAGCGGCGAATGCTTTTATACAAGTTGAACAGTTTAGAAGACTACGCCCAGTATTTACAAGCACATCCAGCTGAAGTTCAAGCCCTATATGAAGAAATCCTAATTCACGTTACCAGTTTCTTCCGTGACGGGGAAGCCTTTGAAGAGTTAAGAACACAGGTTTTTCCTGCTATTAGCCAAAATAAATCGCTCGATACTCCGATTCGCATTTGGGTAGCAGGCTGTTCCACAGGGGAAGAAGTTTACTCAATCGCTATCTGCTTACTAGAGTTTTTCAATACCAGAGCCACCCAACCGCCGATACAGATTTTTGCCACAGATATTAGCGAAGCGGCAATCAGTAAAGCGCGGTCAGGTTTATACTTAGAAGCCCAGATGGAAGCAATTTCATCCGAAAGGCGCAATCGCTTCTTTGTGCCTTTAGCAGACGGTAGCTATCAAATTAGCAGTGCGGTGCGCGAACTATGCATCTTTGCTCGTCACAACTTAGGTGGCGATCCGCCATTTTCCAATCTCGACTTGATTAGTTGTCGCAATGTGCTGATTTATTTATCAGATACCTTGCAAGAACGCATTATACCCCTGTTTCATTACAGTCTCAACTTAAGTGGCTTTTTGATGCTAGGTACTAGTGAAAGTGTTAAAACTTCCAGCGACTTATTTACTTCAATCGATGAAAAATTCAAAATCTATGCTCGAAAATTGAGCTTAAATCGCCCCTTGTTTTCGTTTACAACAAGTTCTAACCTACTTGTCAATGTTGATAGTCAGCAGCATTTGACTGAAAAAATCGCAAATAGCTTTGATTTAGGGCGAGAAGTTGACCAACTGATTTCAAACCATTACGCTCCTGTTTCTGTAGTAGTCAATGAGCAAATGGATATTCTACAAGTGCGAGGAGACACCAATGCCTACTTGAAGCTGCCCAGCGGAACAACTAACTTAAACTTGCTGATGATGGCAAGGTCGGGATTGGAAACTGCACTTCGCACTGCGATTTATCAAGCTCAAATCCAAAACATTTCAATTCGACAAGAACAAATCCAGCTTTCTGGGGGAGAAGCCAACTTACTTCTCAATCTTGAAGTAATCCCCTTCCGCCCTGCCATCGTAGACGCTCTCTATTTTTTGGTGCTTTTTGAAAGGGTTTTACCGCCAATTACTGATACATATCCGTCCAGCGCTGAAGGCTTGAACCCAACCAATTTAGAGCGTGAGATTGCACAACTGCGTCAGGCACTAGCGAGTGCTACGCAGCGAGAACTCTCGGCTCAAGCCCATTTACAAGCCGTGATTGAAGAACACAACTATCTTAACCAAAGCCTGCGAGTGGCTAATGAAGAAATATTATCCAGCAACGAGGAGTTGCAAAGCACCAATGAAGAACTGCAAACTGCCAAAGAAGAGATTCAAGCCACTAACGAAGAACTTTCTACCACCAACGACGAACTTCGCTCTCGCAATCTCCAACAAAACCGAGACAATAGCGATTTGAACAATTTTTTGACCAGCATCAGTATCCCCATTGTCATGCTGACCAATGATTTAAAAATTCGCCGCTTTACCCCAACAGCCCAGCGACTGTTCAATTTCATTACTACCGATATCGGTCGCCCCTTCAGCGACTTGCGTACCAATTTTGACGTTCCCAATTTAGAACCGATGATTTTGGAGGTATTAGAAACACTCAACACTCAAGAACAGGAAATTCAAACCAAGTCAGGTTACTGGTACAGCCTGCGTATTCGCCCCTATCGCACCACCGAAAACCGAATTGACGGGGTGACAATGATTTTTCTGGATATTGACGCACTCAAACGCAATGCCGCCACCTTAGAATCAGCCCGCAACTATGCCGAGGCAATTATAGACACGGTGCAAACCCCGCTAATTGTGTTGGATGCCAATATGCGGGTGAACACCGCCAATCGCTCGTTCTACACAATGTTTCAGGTTTCAACCCTCGAAAGGGAGCAATCTCGCCTGTTTGAAGTAGACAATGGGCAGTGGAATATTCCCCAACTGCTGACCATGCTCGAAGAGGTTCTAACTAAGAATATACAACTTCGCAACTTTGAGTTGGATCATTGTTTTGAGCGAATTGGGCAAAAGACAATGCTGCTCAATGCTTGTAAGTTGGAGCGTGAGGACAACGCTTCGATGATTTTGCTGTTAATTGAGGACATAACGGAGCGCAAGCAGTTTGAGATTGAACGAACGCAGTTATTAACACAGGAGCAATTAGCCCGCCAGCAGGCAGAAACTGCAAACAAAGCTAAAGATGAATTTCTCTCCAACCTCTCCCACGAACTGCGTAACCCTCTAAATACTATGCTGGGCTGGTCGCAACTCCTTCGCACCCGTAGCTTTGACCAAGCTACAGTTGTGCGCGCCTTAGAAATAATTGGACACAGTGCCCAAGTCCAAGCTCAACTGATTGAGGATTTGCTGGATATATCTCGCATTAGCAGTGGCAAGCTTAATCTTAACATTCAATCTCACGACTTGAGCTTAATCGTGCAAGCCGCCCTTGATATTGTGCAATTATCAGCGACAGCCAAGAATATTCAAATTATTTCGTCCTTAAGTCCAGTAACAATTGTTGGGGACGCGGATCGCTTACAGCAAGTTTTCTGGAATCTTCTCTCAAACGCCATTAAATTTACACCTCCAGGCGGGCAAATTGAAATCACACTCAATTCAGACGGGCAAGAGGCTCAAATTCAAGTCAGCGATACAGGACAAGGTATTCGGGCAGACTTGTTGCCATATATTTTTGAGCGCTTCCGCCAAGGCGATTCCAGTACCACCAAAGCGGTTGCAGGGCTGGGGCTTGGGTTATCAATTGTGCGGCATTTGGTCGAGTTGCACGGTGGCACAGTACAAGCACAAAGCCCGGGGGAGAAACAAGGAGCTACGTTGACTGTGTACTTGCCCTTACCAATTAATTCGTTGCAGGAAGCGCAAGCACTCTTACTTCAAGAATCAACACTAGAAGGCGATATAGAACTAGCCTTAAATGATGAGCCAGATGAGCTTCTCTTGCTGGCAGGCTTGCGGATATTAGCCGTTGATAATAAAATCGATAGTCTTGAACTCTTGAAGTTTATGCTAGAGAACTATGGGGCTGAGGTATTAACCGTAACATCTGCCTCTGAAGCTTTAGCTATTTTGTCCACAAGCCCTAACCAGTATAACCTGGTTCTATCTGATATTGGAATGCCTGGTGAGGATGGATATTTTTTAATCCAGCAAGTGCGATCCCTCGATGCGGAAATTGGGGGACGAATTCCAGCCATTGCCCTGACTGCCTACGCCAGCGACCAAGACCGAGAAAGAGCAATTGAGGCTGGGTTTCAAGACCATATTGCAAAACCTGTCCAACCCCTTCAACTGGCATTATTAATTGCCAATTTAGTAGCAGTTGATACCTTGAAATAAAGCTTTGGCAATTGCCCGCCGTTTTGGGCTAGGCTGTGCTGAAAGTTGTATTTTGTATTATACCAGTTCTTAAAAGGTTTTTTAAAAGTGAGTTATTGCAACAAATGCTACATTTTGGTTGTAGATGATGTACTTAACAACGTCTTGTTGCTACAAACTCTCTTAGAATCAGAAGGATATATTGTTGACACATCACTTTCAGGTCAGTTAGCCCTGAGTAAAATCCAAGCTGCACCTCCTGATTTAATATTGCTCGATATTGTAATGCCAGGTATGGACGGTTGGCAAGTTATAGAGCATATTCGCCAAAACCACGATCTGCCTTTTATTCCAATTCTGGTAGTTACAGGTTGTGACGAGACAAGTATTGCTCAAGGAGTTGAGGAGAGTGGTGCAAATGGCTTTATTCGCAAGCCAATTAATATTGATAAACTACTGCAAAAAGTTAGTGCCATACTGGGCAATAGTGGAGAAAGAGAGATAGCAAAGCCAAATATGTGGATGCCTAAGCCAGGAAGTCACCCTCCTGACTCGGCTACAAAACCGTGCATGAGACGCTAACCTCACACGGCTCCTCGATGATTTGGTGCAGGGTGGGTATAGAAAGAGGTCTTTTTTCTCCCCCTGAACCAGGTTTTGGTATCCACACCCGAATTGTGGGGGCAGCTTTATGACCTAGCTTCAGGGATTGTACTAAGGTAAGACGTGCTTTTGGGGACAGATTTTTCAGCCCATCCACACTAACAACCTGCAATACTAATCACTCAAACCTGCTTTTCCCGGCATTTTCGCTCCCAGGATTATTTGCAACTATAATTAGGGGTATGAGTAGCAAACCCAAAGCAGGAGGAAATATCCCCGCGATCGCACTGACTGCATATGCAGGGGAAATTGACCAGAAACGAGCTTTAGCTGTTGGGTTTCAACGTCATGTCACCAAACCAATCGAACCCGAAAATTTAGTCGCTATAGTTATAGAACTAACAACTAACAACAAAATCAGTCTAATTTGACCATGAGCGAGAAGACCAGATTCCCGACAACTCCTGCGAAGTTGGGGATCTAACCCTCACGACTAAGCAAAATTTTTTCTTTTCTTTCTTACACTTCGATATCTCGTAACCTACACCCTAATTTTCGTCAATCCCCTGTTTGCAAGTGTTACAGAAATGAAATAAAAATCGTCATCTAATTTCACAATTTTTGAGATTTTTTTGGACTGGGGTAAGGTGAAGAAAAAGTAAAACTACTATAAATTGAGGCTTTGAAGTTATTTTTTTTTAATTGCTTATACGCCGCCGAGATTATGAAAATTATACAATATCTCAAAACTATTGTAAATACGTTTGTAATTGATACATATTCTCGTTAAACCGGGAAGATGTAACCGAAGATAAACGACTATTAAAAAATATGTATATAAAAGTTAAATATAAATTGCTGCGAAGATTAACTAAATTTATAGCCGGGAATAAACTACTCCAGATGCGGTGAAGAGTTCGAGATTTTGCAAAGTCGTATAAGCATAATTGCCTTCACAAAACGCAATGATTAGGTAAAATTAAGTAACATCTTTAGTCAAACCATCACACAAGAACCCATGCAACTGAACGAGCGTGTATCATCGCGCCTATCTGTAGCGTCACTATTATTAATTGCGCCCTTCTTCTTATGGGGAACCGCAATGGTAGCAATGAAAGGTGTAATGCCTCATACTACACCCTTATTTATGGCAGGATTGCGGATACTCCCAGCCGGCATATTAATCTTGATTGTTGGGGCATTGATGGGAAGACCTTTAGTAAAAGGATGGCTTGCATGGTTGTGGATTGCCCTATTTGGGCTTGTGGATGGAACGTTATTTCAAGGGTTTCTCGCCGAAGGGTTAATGCGGACGAGTGCTGGGTTAGGTTCGGTAATGATTGACTCCCAACCTTTAGCGGTAGCATTATTGTCGTTATGGCTATTCCAAGAACGTATTGGATTGTGGGGATGGTTGGGTTTAGGTTTGGGTGTAGCAGGTATCAGCTGTATTGGTTTACCCAATGAATTAATTTTGGGCTTATTTACGAACGGAATTGATTTTTCTAACTACTCCGATATGATGGGCGGGGATACCCCGCCCCTACGAATTCTCAACTCACTTTTTGAAAGTGGAGAATGGTTGATGTTACTTGCTGCCTTGTCGATGGCAGTGGGAACAGTAATGATTCGGTTTGTGAGCAAACATGCAGACCCAGTAATGGCAACAGGATGGCATATGATTCTGGGAGGGTTGCCATTGTGGGGAATTTCAGCCGTTACGGAAACGCAACAGTGGTCGAATTTAATACCAAGCGACTGGATAGCTCTGAGTTACGCAACGATTTTTGGCAGTGCGATCGCTTACGGTTTATTTTTCTACTTTGCTTCGAGCGGTAGTTTAACGAGTTTGAGTTCGTTGACTTTCCTCACTCCTATTTTTGCCTTATTTTTCGGTAATTTGTTGCTGAATGAAACCCTAACTCCAATTCAATGGGGGGGAGTTGGTTTGACTCTCATCAGTATCTACCTCATCAACCAACGCGATAATCTCAAACGAGGATTTGAAGGTTTAAGGGTGTGGAGAAGTCAGATAGAAGCAGTGGAGGTTGGGGAAGTCAAGGAAGTTGGAGAAGTTATTGAAGTCAGGGAAAAATTAAAAATTATAAAATCTTAATTTTCAACCAAGAAGTAGGATTGGGGGGACTAGGAATTAGAAATATTCAAGATTTTTAACCTCTAACCCCCAAATCCCTTTTTGATTTTTTTTTTGCTTCAGGGTATTTATAAGAGCTTTTACTCAAGATAAAAGTTAATATTTATCTCAGCTTGAGGTTATCGTGGTATCTGTAACTTAAAATATACCTTCTGGCTCAAACTTTCTGTTATGTGGCTATGCCGTTCTTCCATCCTGATAATTAGCTGTTTGGCTTGTCTCTTAATTGACCCTAATCAGGCAAATACGGTTGCCGTAGCGTCAGCAAAGATAAAATTAGCCCAGACTATCACCGAAACTAACAGTCCAACTCCTGACCCGACCGAAACAGCAAATCAGAGTATCCTCAAACCTGGAAGTTCGGGTCAGGAAGTGAAAGCACTACAAACTAAACTTAAGTCATTGGGCTTTTATGATGGTGTAGTAGATGGAGATTATGGTGTAAACACCACCAATGCCGTATTGAAATTTCAATCCGCCAAAGGTTTAGAGTCAGATGGTAGACTCGGTACTACAACTCGTCAAAAATTAGAAACTGCTATTCAAGAAAAATCCCAATCGACCCCAACACCTACTTCCACCTCCCAACCAAAAACCAATTCAGGCAATAAGCAGGGGATTATTTGGTGGGGATTAATTGGATTGGGATTACTCGGAACAACGGGTGCGATCGCATTTGCTATACGCAATCGCAAACCAAAAAGCAAAGCAGTTGGTTTTAAAGTTATAAATTCCGAAGTTTTGACTGACAATGAACCATTCGTGATTGCCCATCTACCAGCGCAAACAGATGCAACAATTAAACAATTACCACAAACGGATGCAACAGTAATTCAAGATTTTGAGCCGGTATTTGAAGTTGATAACGAACTCCAATCCTCATATAACTTAGATGCAAATGGTTCCTACGATATCAGCGCAACATCGACCGAATTACTCCCCCCCGATACAACTTCCCGTCTTACCAAAGTTAATATTGTTGACGAACTAGTAATCGACTTACGTAGTTCTGACCCCAATCAGCGACGTAAAGCAATTTGGGATTTGGGACAACAAGGAGACTCGCGGGCAATTCAACCTTTAGTCGATATGATGATAGACGCTGACTCGCAACAGCGCAGCATGATATTAGCTGCTTTATCGGAAATTGGTACTCGCACCCTCAAACCGATGAATCGTGCTTTAGCAATATCGCTGCAAGATGAAAGTCCAGAAGTTCGTCAAAATGCCATCCGCGATTTGACTCGCGTTTACGACCTCATGGCACAAGTCAGTCAAATGTTATGTCATGCAGCTCAAGATTCTGACCCCCAAGTTCAAGCAACCGCAAAATATGCTTTATCGCAAATGAATAAAATTCGCGCTTTACCAGGTCAAGATTTCCCAGAATCGTGAAGCAAGCAGGAATTTACACTTACAAATACTTGCTTGCAGCCATATATTTTTATACTTTTAACTTTTTTTTTTCAGTATATTTGTGGAGCTAATATCGCATTTATATCTATGGGTAAAGTTTTAAAATATACAATACACGTCTAATTTGGTTAAGGAAAAAAGACTTGTATACATAACGGTTTTAATCCTCCTATTCCCCACTCCCTACTCCCTACTCCCTTCATTAGTATTATTAAGATTTCATAAGTTTTTGCAAAGTGCGTCCATAATAGTGCTGAATAATTTAGGCAGTACAGGGTATGAAATTAGATATCTCGAAATTATTACTATTAGCGACGCTCTTTACTTTCGCTATCAGTAACACAACTTACGCATCAACAAAGAATTCAAGCGAATCTAACCGACACGCAAGTGATACGAAAAAAACAGACATCACAGATACTACTAAACCCTTTAACCCCAGTAACCCATCGCAGCTTCTCAAACCGCAATTAAATCTGGAACCAGATGAAATCGGATTATTCGGATGGGAAGGAATGTATGGTTTTAGCGAAATAGTTCCCGTAAATAGTGCTTCCAATCTAATTAGGAATTACGAAATTACCATTTACAGACAAGGTTCGGGTTATGCTGCGGATATTATGCTGAGTGGTTCCCAAACTCCAACTCGAATATCAGCACAAGTTAAAGCTATGAGTAGCGATAGTATTGGTTTATATTTCACCAGTCACCGTGACGGCACAAATCAGGGAACCTACCAACCAGGAAATTTACTGCTACAGCTACAAAAACTACCGCAAAACCGTTTCAAAGTAGTATTTGCTGGACTCTCTTCGCTATTACAGAATCGTAGCGAATTAATACCTGAAAATATGGTTTCGACCAAAATGATTCGCGGATATTAACACGACAAGCATTGCTGATATAAAATTCAGAATTCAGAATTCAGAATTCAGCAATGCTTAGAAATATTATCAACCCCCCGACATATAATTCAACTTAATTTTGATATCAGTCGAAGCACCAGCAACAAAAAAAGCAGCATCACCAAACTTAGGCGCACTGGTTACGATTTCGGGATTTTGGGAAAAGCCAAAACCTTCTAATGGGATACCCAAATCATCCTGTTTGACAGTACCATCGTTATCTTCATCGTGCATCACAACCGCAGCGTAACTACCAAGCTTCAAATTCTCAAACTTAACCTGCAAAGGAATAGAGGAAACTTTAACGCATTGTTTCTGCAAAACGCGATCGCTATCTTCGGGAAATCCGCGACTATTATTATAAAGACTGATGCAGACTTGCCCTTTTTGATTTCTCAAACCATCAATCTCGACATTTAAATTACCATTTTTAGAAAAATCAGCCTTTGAAGGAGCCGAAAACAGCAATCCCGTTAGAGGTAAGATGAACAAAGCGACTTGAAAACGTTTCATCATAAAATTATCTTCTATTTCTATATCTATACTTATCCACTTTCATGTCCAATAGCTTACCACCATCAAGCCAGCATCTAAAACTACTCTTTGTATCAACTCCCGTCGGTGGACTAGGAACCGGATTTGGTGGGGGTGTAGAATTAAGCCTTTACAATATTGCCACATATATGCTGCGTTCGGGTCATACAATCCAAATAGTCGCACCAAATGGCTCCGAATGGAAAGAACTTCCCATCATCGAGATTCCTGGCAACTTACAAATTATTGCCCAAAGTCAACAACGTAACGCACCCGTCACCCTTCCCGAAAACTCTCTGCTAGGGAATATGTGGGAATATGCACGACAAGTTCAATCCGAATACGACCTGATTGTAAACTTTGCTTACGATTGGTTGCCATTTTACCTAACACCATTCTTCAACATACCCATTGCCCACTTCGTCAGTATGGGTTCACTTTCCAACGCACTCGATTCCATCATTACCCAAATAGCTAAAACTTTTCCCCATACCATCGGCTTTTATACCCCATCCCAAGCAGCCACATTCCCAAACCTCACACCACCCCAATATTACCTTAGCAGCGGCATAGACTTGACATTGTACCAATTTTGTGCGGAGCCAAAACAGCAATTAGTATGGTTGGGACGTATATCGAGAGAAAAAGGACTAGAAGATGCGATCGCAACCTCATACCAAACCAAAATTCCCCTGAAAATCATGGGGAAAATCCAAGATGAAATCTACTGGCAAGAAATTTGTAACGAATATCCCGACGCACCAATCGAATATTTAGGATTCTTACCAACCCAGAAAATGCAGCAAATAGTTAGGGAATGTCGCGCATTATTAATGACACCTCGTTGGGTCGAAGCCTTTGGAAACGTCGCTATCGAAGCCTTAGCATGTGGAGTTCCAGTAATATCATACCGTCGCGGCGGTCCAGGGGAAATCATTCAACATGGAAAAACCGGCTTTTTAGTCGAACCCGATAATGTCACCGGATTAATCAATGCAGTTTGCCAAGTAGACAGTATAAATCGTCAAGCATGTCGTCAACAAGCCGAAACCGAATTTTCCCTAGAAGCATTAGGATTGCGATTTGAACAATGGTTTCAAGCAATTTTAAAAAACCCACCCCAACAAAAAAAATCAATGCAAAAAAAACCGTAGGGGTGGGTTGACGACAAAACCCCAACCATAAACGAAAAATCCCCATAAACC
>CAXTCQ010000251.1:0-12089 GCA_964242965.1 uncultured Calothrix sp.
ACCCCACACCCCAAACCCCTATTTTACGTATAAACACAAAGGCGATTCTAACAAAGCTATGACAGCTTGGTTAATAACCATCCTACGCTTATTCGCTCGCTTTGTACCATGCAAACGCCTGTCAAAATTCCTTTTATCACACTTGCACAAGAAGCTGCAAGTGAAACTACTCTTTGCACCCGTTTGCAAGAATTAGCACTCCAGAATATCGAATTAGCGCGGGTTGTAGCTGCGAATGCGGTAACGGATGGGGAATTGTTAGGGGAGTTAAGTTGTAGCGAGGATAGGGAAACTCGGCAAGCTGTAGCTAGCAACCCCAACACGCCGACGGATGTATTATTTAAATTGGGCGTAGAATTTCCCCAAGAGTTGCTAGATAACGTGGTATTTTCCCTACTATTACTGGAAAATCCGAACTTAGCGTCAGACATTCCCGAAGACACTTTAGCTTCTTTATTAAAACTAGCAACCGTACCCGATGCATTCATCGAATGGGGATTAACTCGGAAGCGATCGCAAATTATGTTTGCGGTGGCAATGAATCCTAAAATCGGTAAGGATGCTTTACAAACCCTTATCGAAGAGGCCGGAAAACACTGGACGACAGCACGAGTTCCCAAGGTGGCTTCTTTACATGTAAACTGGGCTTCTGAGATGACAGCAGGATGGGAAGAAGCTGCTTTCGCAGTAGTGCGAAAACAAACATCCAAAAGAGATAATATCGAACACCATTTAGCTTCCGAACCGAGTTTATGGGAAATTGGTGTTATTCCCGAAACGTTTTTGACAGCGTTGCATCCGAATTCGTTGCGGGAAATCGCACGCAACCCCGAAGCATCTCCCCACGCACTCGAAATGTTATTGTCACCAAAAGTAGCAACCAAAAAGGTGCGTGTTGCCATTGCGGGTAATTTGAATACACCCGTACATATTTTAGAAAAACTTGCTGGTGACGAAGATGAAGGAGTACGTCGAACAGCCTTTCAAAATCCCAGCACACCGACCCCAGTCTACCAATTGTTTCATAAATACGAAAGTGCGATCGCAAATCCCCAAGCTGATGCTGCAACTCTCAGTCAAATTGCTACATCCAAATGGGCAAAAACTTGTCAGGAAGTCGCATTTCATCGCAATACCCCCATTTCAGTCTTAGTAGATTTTGCAAATCATAAGTATTGGAAAATACGCGCAGCTGTTGCCCGCAATCCGAATCTTCCCATCAACCTGTTGGAACAACTTGCACGGGATAAACGTTTGGGAGTTCGTCAAGCAGTTGTTTTGAACCCGAACACTTCGGCAACCTTATTAACACGACTTCTCAAAGATAAAAACTGGGATTTGCGCTGCAAAATTGCGCGACATCCAAATGTGACACCAGTAATTTTAGCGACTTTAGCACGCGACAATCATGCTTGCGTGCGGATAGCAGTTACAGAAAATCCGCAAACACCGATTGAAACTCTGACACAATTGGCAGTTGACAGCGATTACTACGTCCGCAAATATGTCGCGCAAAATACCAGAACACCCGAAGCTGTTTTGATGCGGTTAGCAGAAGATTCGAGTTACATGGTGCGTCAACGAGTTGCCCGCAACCCCAATACTTTGACATGGGTATTAGCAAAGCTAGCTGCGGACGATATCATTCCTGTTAGATTAGAAGTTGCTCAAAATGTCAATACTTCTGATAAGGTATTAACCTATTTGGAAAAAGATGCAGCAGACTGGGTGGGAATAGCTGCAATCGAAACTCGTAAAAAACAGCAGTCGTGTCAATCTAAAGATATTCTCCCTTCACCACCACCGAATTATTTCGAGATTGCAACAAATCCAGCAACACCGATACAAACTTTATTGGAATTGGCAAAAATTAGCTTGAGCGAAATCAAAAATTTAATAATCGCAAACCTTTGCCAAAAAATCGCGTTGACGGACGACATCTCGCATTCCGACTTACTCGAAGTATGTACCGAACTCGATAGCGTAGACTTGAAGATTGCTATAGCACGACATCCTCATGCTTGTGCATCCACCTTACAGAAATTTGCCAGCAGTCCATCATTTCGCTTGCGTCG
This sequence comes from uncultured Calothrix sp., assembly GCA_964242965.1. Lineage (GTDB taxonomy): Bacteria > Cyanobacteriota > Cyanobacteriia > Cyanobacteriales > Nostocaceae > JANNFJ01. The sequence continues at coordinate 2,076 of CAXTCQ010000251.1, forward strand.
CTTAGTCGCACAAAACCCCAACCTTCCCCCCAATTTAATTGAAAAACTCCTCCAAGATAAAAATCTCGAAGTTCGACGTGCAGCACTTCGAGGTTTCCTAAATCAAGTACAAGCTTCAAAAGCTTTCAATAGCACATTAAACGACTTTTTACAGCAATGGCAATCTACACAAAACCCCGACACATCCAGCGATACCCTCATTCAACTTGCCAGCAGCAAATGGATAATTATCCGCGAAGCAGTAGCATTACATCCCCAAGCAGCAATGACAATCTTCAACCCAGAAAACACATCAAAATATCAGAAAACCAACGTACCCGTAACCCTACTAGAAAAACTAGCAGATGACAAACACTTAGTAGTAAAAATAGCAGTCGCAAAAAATCCTGATGTTCCCCTTGATATCCTCGAACAACTGACATACAAGCACCACTGCCATAGTTTAGTTCATATCGCAGCCGTAAAAACCCTATCAAAGCATTATCCCAAACACGCAGGCTTATTTTTTGAAAGTTATATTTTCAACATTCCATTTGCTTCCATATCCCGCTTCTTTATACTCATAAATTCCCTCACACCTAGCGACTTACTAATCAAACACTACCGTTCATCATCGTGGTTAGAAAGATATGCCATAGCTACCAATCCCAATACCCCCAGCCATATCCGCGAACACCTCGCACAAGATGCAAATCGTATCGTCAGAGCAGCAGCTAAAGCAAACTTAGAATCTTAAACATGCTCTTTAAGTACCTGAGCAAAATTAATTATATATTCCTGAATTCTAAATTCAGTATTGGGTAAAGTAAACAGCAAAAAAAGATATATAAATAATTTTGCGTACCTACTTACATCAGCCTCTTTCAACTATGAAAAACAGAACTTCTCTAATTTCACTTTTGTTTTCTCTCTTCCCTCTTCCCTCTTCCCTCTTCCTCAGTGTTCTCTGCGTCTCTGTGGTCATTAAATATTTCCGGAAAAATCCTTTAAGGAGACGCTTCAGTATCGCGTCTCTACATTTTGGACGGGGTAGAGTCCAATTTTAGTCAAAATAAATGAGAATGCTTGCAACAAGGCAATGAGATTTATATGCTTTCAGCGATATTAAAATATTTAAAGTCGAGCTACGCTCATCAAAAATTGGCAGGCAGGATTAGCGCAGCGCGAAAACTTTCTATTCGGTTATGCTTGATAGGATAGGTAAGGTTAAAACTTATGGTGACAACAGCAGCGCCGATTTCGCAACGGGTAGTATTACCGAATATATCTTGGGAAACCTTTGAAATAATGCTTGCCGAGATGGGAGATAATCGTGTCACGCGAGTTGCATACGACCAGGGAACGCTAGAAATTATGACTCCGTTGATGCCTCATGAGCATAATAAAAGATTAATCGAAAAGTTAATAGATACATTAGCAGAAGAACTCAATCTCAATATTAAAAGTATTGGTTCAACGACTTGCAAGCGGAAAAATTTAAAGCGGGGTGTAGAGCCCGACTCAGGATTTTACATTGCTAACGAACCAGTAATGCGTGCAAAACGAACTCTTGATTTAACAATAGACCCACCACCCGATTTAGTTCTTGAGGTAGATTACACTAGTTCATCGGTTGATAGGTTGTCTATTTATCAGGCATTGGGAGTAAATGAACTGTGGCGTTACGATGAACCCACGATGTTAATATATCAATTACGCAGCAATAAGTATATTTTATGTAATGATTCACCTACTTTTCTGAATTTACCATTAACAACAGAGATTCCACGATTTTTAGCAGCAAGCCTTAATATTGGTGAAATTGCAATGATTCGAGAATTTAGGACTTGGATAAAACAGGAGTTACAGAAGCAAAGTCAACTGTAAGTAGGTGAGCATGAATATTCATCGTTGAAACAAGGGAGAAGACAGAAGGCAGAATGTAGAAGGGAAGAAAGTTTTGGGTAATTTGACGTTTCGTTACATTGACATTGGTAGTGGCTATTATACTCATTTGTCCAGGTTGCTGTAAAGCTAATATTCGCCATTGAAGTTGACTAGATTACTATATTATAGCGAGCAAAATCATTAACCAAACCGTATTGATAGCCGTCCTATTTGATTTTTGGAGCGCGTAACCTGCGCTTGCGCTTAATAAAATATACATAAACTAACCACGGAGACACAGAGTTAACAGAGAAAGAATACTGAGAGATTTTAAAAAATTAAACCGCATTCCTATAAGTAAGTAGGTGGGAATAAACCCAAGTATGTTACGACTTGCGAATATGCTTTAAACCCGATGCCTTTGACCAATTACAAAAGTGCAAAAGTAGGGTGTGTTAGTATCGTAACGCACCATTACAAGTTCAATCACAATTGCAAGTTATTGAATTTACGTTCCTAACCTGGTAACTGTTTTTTCAAAGCTTCCAGCGAAGCCCAACGACTATCGACAGGTTTCTCAGGTTTTTCAGATTTCTTCGCAGAGGCAACTTCAATACCGGGACAATCGCTCGAACATAACTGTCGCTGCGGAATTGCCAAGCACATCTGCTCGTACAACCACTCACTCGGATAAAAATGCCCTTCTGGCGGTAACGATTCGACTAAATCTTCCAGGGGTACTTCGCGCTCCAAAGGCAAATCTTCAGCAAGTGCCGCTTCATCCAACCAAATAATCTCGTCCGTATCAACTTCCAAACGCTGGTTATACTGTTGCAAACAGCGGTTACAAGTACAAGTAATAATTGCTTCAGCGCGAGCTTTCACTTCTAAATAAGTACCGCAATGCCGAACGCTAACGTTACCGCGAACTGGAGTTAACGTGTCTAAACCGGGCAGAAACTCTTTAACTTGAATTTCCTCTGTCCGCTCCGGGGCTGTAGTAAGCTGCGGAATATAAATTGCGTCCATAGGAGTAAAGGAAACATCCTTAATCAGAAATTAGCTGTTTATCAGCGATGCCGACAATACAATCTTTATTTTAGCGGTTATCGAATCTATTTTTGTAACTTCTAGATGCGGATTTCCGATTCATAGTCAATTGTTAGTTGTCAGTAGTTAGTAGCTAGTGGTTAATTGTCAGTTGTAAGAACAATAAACTAACAACAACTGACAAAGAACAAAAAACAATCTATCCAATTGCGGGACGTACAATCAGATGACGATGCGGTTCTCGACCTTGGCTAAAAGTTTCTAAATCGCTGTACTCCTTCAAGAACGTATGTACTTGACGACGTTCCGCAGAACTCAGCGATTTAATTTCAACTTCTCGTCCAGTAGAACGAACTTGTTCGGCAGACCTAAATGCTAAAGCTTGTATTTCCTCTTGTCGCTTGACACGATAACCATTCAACTCGATGGTATACGAAGCTTGGGATTCGGGTGGTTGATTGAGATTGAGAATCGAATTTGCCAAATACTGAATGGCATCGAGAGTCGAACCTTCGATGCCAATCAGAATTTGAATTTGTTCGGGTGTCAAGTTAGTTCGATCGATCGTTAACCAAAAACTTTCACCCTCGGGCGAATCCTCAGAAGCGATCGCATCTTCCTCGAATTCACCCGATATAGATGCAGACACTCCTGAATACCCTAGTAGTGTCTGCAACCACGCAGTACCTCGTGCAATCGGATCGGTCATTATCAATTGGCAGCCTTTTTCTTAGAACTTTTTGGTTCAAACGGTAAAGTCTTCGGTTCTACAACCGCGACTTTCTCTTGCGATTCTACAATTTTTTGTAGTTCTTCAGGAAGAGGTTCGCGCGAAAGTATGTAGGTTTGGAGCGTTTGAAAAACGTTACCAATCACCATATACATCAATACCCCTGCTGGTAGCGGAAAGAACAAAAACATCCCCGAAAATATCACCGGGGTAATTTTGTTAACCGTATCCTGCTGCGGGTTTGCATTCGTCGAATTTTGCCCGGAAAGCATCTGGCTTACGTATAATGATATACCAAAACCGACTATCATTGCGACGATATCCCAATGGACAGTTCCATCGGGGTCAGTTGCTCCAACTCGACCCAAGGCATCAATAAAGAGGAATCCTTGGTTAGCAGCTAAACCGGGAATTGTACCTTGGATAGTAACATCTCCAGGTTGTAAAGCTTCGATATTACCTTCAGGGTCAATCTTAACTCGGTCTTCACCCTTAGTAATTTTCCATTCGGGAACCAGCTTGGTTTCTGGATGCTCGGTTAAAAGTTCTTGGAAAGGCTTACCTGTTAGCGTTTGGTACTGAATTTTCGTTTTTTCGCCTACCGCTAATTTATTACCACCCGGTAAAATAGCCGTTACCTTGATGTGTTCGCCATCGGTAACGTAGATATTTTGCGGGGGAGTTGCAAAAGCTTGCGGCTGAATTTGTTCAACTTGTGCAGCAGGTAAAACTTGTAAGTTGACGCTGTAGTTAACTCCGGAAAACGGTGAACCCCGTAGCGTTGCGAACAGCGCTAACAATACAGGCATTTGCACCAACAAGGGCAAACAACCTGCTAAGGGGTTGCCAAATTCTTGTTGAGCTTTCATCATTTCTTCTTGCTGCTTTTGTGGATCGTCTTTATAACGTTCCTTAGCTTCTGCTATCCGCTTTTGCATGAGCGGTTGGACAATTCGCATTCGTCGCATATTGCGAATTGAGCCGGCACTCAGGGGATAGAGCGCAAAGCGGACAACTAATGTTAATGCTACAATCGCCAACCCATAACTCGGTACAATACCATAGAAAAAGTCTATGATTGGCAGCATTACGTTGTTCGAGAGAAACCCGATACCAAAATCCATTATTCTGAATTCAACCTGAGTTTATATAATTTGTCTGAATCTAATTTACCGCTGTGAGGCATTCCCTGAGACTGGGAATTGACTACGGATAGCCGCACAAGGGAAAAAGTTAGGAGGCGCGGAGGCGCGGAGGCGCGGAGTTGGGAGGCGCAGAATGTAAGAGTTAAAAATTACTCTTCCCTACTTTCTACTATTTATTCCCTACTCCCTACTGCCCACTCCCTAATCCCTACTTCTTCACACCAATCATATCGGGGTTTTTAGCGGCAATGCGTTCGTTTATATAGTCATAAACTTCGCGGAATTTGGGAATAGCCCGCAATTCTAAACGGCTACCATTTCTTAAAGTTACTACCATATCTCCCCACAAGCCGATACCGCGAGGAACTGTAACGACTTTGACAATTTCCGAATAAATAATATCGCTGCGATCGCGTCCTCGGAAACCACCAGTAACTGTAATCCGACGGTCGGTAATGCGAAAACGCAGCCACAATGCCCGAACAATTGCTCCCACTGTTAAAGGGAGACCAACTACTGTCAAACCAATGAGTATGTTTACTATCAAGTCCCCAATATGAGGACCGCCTTCATAATATACGTCTTCACGAATGCCCATTTATTAATACCTCGGCTTGTACCAACAACTGCTCTAATTCTTGCAGAAATTGTTGGGTTACGCACTTTTGTTCTGCCGCAGTTGGCTTAACAACAATAACCAATCGCCATCCCGGTAAGATTTGCGGCAATAATTGATACAATGCCGCCGAGATTTGCCGTTTGAGTCGATTGCGAATTACAGCCCGCTTGCTAACTTTAGTGCTAATTGATATTCCAATTCGTGTTGGTGGCTCAAGGGAGCATTCTCCAATCGATGTTGTGGTGGCAGCATCCAAAGAAGGTTTTGATGGTCGCAGCGCTCTTAAGGTTAGATAAAAACTATGCCGACGAATCCCTTCTCGAAAAACTGCCTGAAAATCGTGACGTGATTTAAGTCGATACGATGACGGCAAAGCCACAGTAATGAAATAATCTTTGCTTATACGCTCAAACGATGACGACCTTTGCGGCGACGGGCGCTAATCACGTTGCGTCCGTTCGGTGTCCGCATCCGTGCCCGAAATCCTGAAGTTCTCTTTCTCTTGCGACAAGTTCCACCTAATGTTCTTTGCATTTTGCCCGTCCTCTACGTCTTTTTTATATAAAAACTCACAATCTATTATCTTACCACTTTTATTGCTATGAGTAGCAGTAAATATTTTAGATAAAGCGATTCTTTAGTATTGCATGGTTAATCAAATTTAGGGCAGTTACGACAAAAGAACGACGTAAATATAAAAAATACTTATATGTAAATATAGCTGTGAGGGGATCTGACACCTGCGACATGTCAAAAGTAATGAAAATGAGCAAAGCGTGTTATACATTTGACCTGTGAATGTTCAGTGGCTACTATTTATCAATACTGGTAAAAAAGGGGTATAAGGGAAATAAAAACCACAAATGGTTATTATATTGACCGAATAATCAGTAAAAATAAAGACAAACTCTATATTTTCCCATGACACCTGTAGCTAGTCAGAAACAAGCCTAAACGGAATAGACAATGTTGAAAATACTTATGTCGAGTGCATTACCGAATCTAATTAGACTAAATCCTAGCAAATTCGATTTCAAATTTTTTCTGCTTTCTTTGCTGCCCCTAGTTTTCGCTACTCCAGTTCGCGCCAATATCTTACTGGCACAAATAAACGGCGAGCAATTACCTACACCACAAATCAATCAAAACCCATATTCTGTTCCCCGCGTTAATGATGCAGATGCGAATGTGGTCGAATTTCAAGCTCCATCAGTACAAAATACGCAATATCAACAACCAGTACCAACATATCAATATAATAACCAAGCAGCCGAACGCTTTGCGGTCTTTGTTGATGCAAATAACTATAATTATCAAGTTCTACCAACGGTAAAACAGGTCGAACCGACAGCATTCATCCGTAACTTTGACGGACGTTCGGTAATTCAAGCTGGGACTTTTAGCCGACAGCAAAATGCGATCGCACGAATCCAACAGTTGTTATCAACAGGTCTAAATTTAAATAATGTCCGCTTATTTAACCTGACTCGCGGGCAAGAAGTTGCCCTGACGAACGAAGGAGGTAGTAATAACGGTAATAACGGAGGAAATAACGTTGGAGTCAGCCAAAATCGTTCGAGTTATTACTATGTAGCGATTCCTGCCCGTTCGTCCGATTTGCCAGCAATTGAAGACAGAATCAGGCGCAATCTCGGACAATCGCTTGGTAATATCAGCGTGTTACGTCGAGATAGTCCACGCGGTACGCATATTGCAGTCGGACCATTTACAGAACGAGGGTTAGCCGAACAATGGAATGCGGCAATCAAAAATGCCGGGTTGGGTAACGCAAGAGTCTATTACGGAAGATGAGAAGTTAGGAGGTGCGTTGATGTAGAGACGCTTTCTTTCGCGTCTGTTATGAGTTAAGAATCTATAGGACTGTCCTTCTTATTTACAGCAATTTACGAGCAAATAAAGCACATTGTAGGGGCACGGCACTGCCGTGCCCCTACGACAATATGTGGTTAAATTAAATGGAAATAGCTGTAAAAATATCTTACAACTCCTAACTCTTAACTCTTAATTCCTAACTCTTAATTCCTAACTCTTAATTTCTAACTCATGACTCAGCATTCTTCTTTAATTTCGCAAATTGTCGTTACTGCAAAGCAAATGCACGACATTGAAGAACGCATTTTTGCTGCGGGAATGCCTGTAGCAGCATTAATGGAAAAAGTTGCAGGACTAATTAGCGATCGCATTGTGCAAATTATCGGGGAACAAACGAGTATTTCTTCTCCCCCCTCCCCCCATATCGGTATCCTTACAGGTCCCGGTAACAATGGGGGTGATGCGTTAGTTGTAGCGCGGGAGTTACATTTTCGCGGATATGCAGTCAGCGTTTATTGTCCGCTTGCAAATCTCAAAGAACTGACAAAACAACATTTTCAATATGTTCAAAGCTTAGGTATTTCCGGACATCAATCGATTGATGCTTTGCAAAACTGCGATTTATTAATTGATGGTTTGTTCGGTTATGGCTTGGAAAGAGAACTTACAGAACCGATTGCATCTGCTATCAATACTATTAACGAATGGTCAAAACCCGTTATTGCTATTGATATCCCTTCAGGATTGCATACCGATACAGGCGAAGTTTTGGGAACAGCAATTCGCGCTACGCACACGCTTTGTTTGGGGTTGTGGAAATTAAGTTTGCTGCAAGACATAGCCCTAGAATATATTGGCAAAGCTGAATTAATCGACTTTGATATTCCTTGGACGGATGTAGAAGCAGTTTTAGGCGATACTAACAGAATTCACCGCATCACGAGAAAAACTGCCCTAGCATCGCTACCCTTACCGCGTCCAGCCGTCACGCATAAGTATAAAGAAGGACATTTATTATTAATTTGCGGCTCGCGGCGATATTCGGGAGGCGCTATTTTGACTGGATTGGGAGCGCGTGCGAGTGGTGTGGGAATGCTTTCGGTTGCCGTTCCCGAATCGCTCAAACCGTTATTAGTGGCGCAGTTGCCAGAAGCTTTGATTATTGGATGTCCGGAGACAGAAACGGGGGCTATTGCTAAATTGGAACTTCCTGCTAATACCGATTTAAATTCCTTTAGCGCGATCGCTTGCGGTCCGGGTTTAACTACAGACGCAACTCCAATTATCGAGCAAGTATTAGAAAGTACTACCCTATTGGTTATCGATGCCGATGGTTTGAATATTTTGGCAGCAATGGGAGCAATTAAGACATTGCAACAAAGACAAGCAGCCACAGTATTAACACCGCATACAGGCGAATTCAAACGCTTATTCCCCGACCTTCCCGACGCACAAAAGCAGCGTATCGAAGCCGTGCTAGAAGCTGCAAACCAAAGTTCGGCAACAGTTTTGTTGAAAGGGGCACGAACTGCGATCGCGCACCCCAATAGTAATATATCGATTGTTCCCGAAAGTACTCCAGCGCTGGCTCGTGGTGGTAGCGGCGACGTGTTAACTGGATTACTCGGTGGATTACTTGCACAAGGTGTAAATAAATCAATTGCCATCGAGAAAATAGTTGCCACAGCAGCATGGTGGCACGCCCAAGCTGGAATTTTCGCAGCGCGGGAACGAACCGAGTTAGGTGTAGATGCGTACACGCTGTCACAATATTTACTACAAGTCATAATCAGCGATTTATCTTAAATTATTTTTGGTTTCCGCTCGACATGTTTATATGCTTTAAACCCTTACCAATGACAACTGACAACTGACAACTGACAACGTTTATTCAAAAACAAGGCAAACTAACTGTAAATACACTACCTTCACCCAACTTAGAACGCAGAGCAACACTTCCACCCATTCCCTCAACCAGCGTCTTCACTATCGACAAACCCAACCCCGTACCCCCAGCGCGGTTACGTACTTCATCAACGCGGTAAAATCGCTCAAAGATGCGCGTTTGATGCTGTAGCTCAATCCCATAACCATTGTCGCAAACTTGAATAATTGCGGCTTCCTCTTGCTGCATTAACTTTAAAATTATTGGCGTACCTGTTGAATACTTGACTGCGTTATCAATCAAATTGAATAAAGCTTGTACTACCGCATAACACAAAATATCGATCTTTAACTTGGTAAATTTGGGGTTTAATAGTCTTATAGCTACTACTCATTAATTGATTAGCAGTTACATCCGCTAATAAATTCCAAGTCGTAGATTTCGCCAAAACTTTCTGTTCGGGACTTTTAATCAACAAAAAAGTATTATTCGTGGTCAAATTATCAATCGCCTTTTGTAAACTACTATCAGGCGAAATCATCTCCATATAAATCTCCGTATCACGAGGTAAACGTGCCGAGATTTGCTTAATATTATGCTTATGACTATCAATGAGAATTTGCTGTATCCTCCAACTAGTCCAAGTTGCCAGACTACCCAAACCCAACATCGAAAGCGCAGCAACACCCACCGTCAAGCGAAACCGTAGCGAACATACATCAAATTTTTCTAAAATAGAATTAATTATTTTCACAAGCCCTATTAAATCAAATTAAATTCTAGAATATTTATAGCCAAACAAAATATATTATGGGCAGGATACATTATAGGCAGGATATATTATAGGCAGGATATATTATAGGCAGGATATATTATAGGCAGGATA
>CAXTCQ010000252.1:0-12089 GCA_964242965.1 uncultured Calothrix sp.
AGTCCGATGATGAAGAGTAATTCGCAAGTTTGGGGACATGAATTTCATCGTTCATCCCTTGTTACCGAGTCAGAGAAACCCTTATTCCATATGCAAGGGTATGACTCTAAACAACCTAAAAAATCTGAAGGTTGGCAAATTCATCAAGTTCATGCTTCCTACCTACATCTACACTTCGGAGGAAACTTAGAAATTCCAACTCGATTTTTACAGCATTGCGCTGAGTGGTATGGTAACTTAGCAGTGACTCAAGTAGTTTAACCGGGTTTTAATACAAATGTGAATACGCAAGATGTTATCAGACTTGCATCTCAATATCTTGGTGCTTTATCAGGTCATACCTTTGATGTGCTAGATATATCTAAGAGGATGTTTGAAAAGTCCAGGATAAGTATAATTTGTCATTCTGTTGCTTGCATCCCGCAGGGTGCGGAATGAAATGAAGCGAAGAATCTAGATTTCTCGTTGGGGTCGAGATGCTTCATTCCGCTTTGCTCCATTCAGCATGACAAAAACTATACTTTTCAAACAGCCTCTAAGCCTATATCCATAAACGCAGCGGTGAATTTAGCTAAAGTTATTTCCAAACTGTCACCCCTACTTGGAAATTTAATCGAATTCAATACTGTTGAATTTCTAAACAAACAAAATGATTTTTCTGAGTTTGGGAAATGGCAAAGGCAAGACCCAGGTTTTCCAGATACCATCTTCATTGGAATTGAACCAACACCAGGATTAGAAATTAAAGCATGGTTCCCATTAGCAACAGAGATAACAGCACGCTTTAAAGATAGCCAAAATCATTTTAAGTTTGACCAAACTTATGTTGCTATACTGGCATGGCTACCAGAAAAAATAATTTATGGAAAACCTCGTATTCTCGATATATGTGTTGTTTCTGGTTTATCGGTAGCTATGGCTAGAGATACTCACTACCACAATCCACCAGATTACCTTGTTATCGAGCCAGAAGATACAACTTTGAGAACAGCGAATTTACAACAGACAAACACTAGTGGTTATAAATTCCAAGGTACTGCAAAAGAATTATTAGAAGCTCAAATAATTGTTGATTCTTGGGGTAGTGAAGGAAAAATTTATCAACCAACCAGAGACTATCAGCAACTTTTGCGCGAACTATTGATACGCTACAAATACAGACTCGATACAAATTTTGCAAAAATGGATAGAATTGTACATCCGGGTATTGAGGAATTTAAGCAACGTGTTTACAACATTAAAGTATCCGGTATGAAAGTCGGTCAATGGAATAGATTACTATCAAGTCGTAACGATGATAATATTAAAAAATATCTACAAGATTATTTACAAATTAGAGAAGAGACAATTATAATAGTTAAGACTATCACCTAAATACAAGGCAACGCAGTCGTCATTCCATGCGGAAAAATTTAAGTTGGTATTTAGTATCGTAACTTTACCGCGACCAACTGTGCTAGCTGCTTTACTTTTGATATTACTATAAGAACTCTGTTCTTGATTAAATAGACTCATTTACTCAATTGTTTAATATAAACGAAGTAAATGTTAGTTTATCTTGTTTTAGGGTGCTTGAATAGCTACAGACAATAAAATTAATCCAAACCATCTCTAAAATATTATTTAGTTTTATTTTAATATTTATTATTTAACTACTTTAAGCTAATTAATGGTCTATTTCATTAACTTTGACATGTCGTAAAGGTCAGAATCCGGGTAACTTTTACGAAACCCGGATTCTAGCCCTCACGAAAAAGTCACGCATTAGTGACATGAAATACGAACCAATTCATTAGCTGTTACGCTCTGACTGATAATCTTACCTTGACGGTCAAACAAAACCGTCCCGACTTTCATCAAAACATCAGCATATTTTTGCACGTAATCTTGAGCCTTTAAACTAATCTTTTCAGCCAAAACTGTAAATACCGAATCAGATAAACCTAACTCAACTAACTTTTTGTATGCAGCATCAGCAGTCTTACTACCCAAAACAGCTTTTACATCCGCCAAACTTCCCCCCACCTCAACCACCGTAGCGCTAATTATTTCCAATTTCGCATCAGCAATGTGACTCGAAGTATTAAAAATTCCTCCAGCAAGCTTAATTAATTTCCCTTGATATCCAATTAAAAGCACAGATTGAGCGTGATATAATCCAGCTTCTACCAGCATTGCCCCAATCCAGTTTCCCGTCGTCACAATTACATCTTCTGGGATTGACAAACGTTGGGCAACTTGCAATCCATTACTACCTATACAAAATACTAAATCCCGATGCTGTTTAACTTTATCCTGCAAACAAGCGCGAAAGTCATCGAGTTGTTCGGTAGTCGAAAGCGGTTTAGAAATTCCACTTGTCCCTAATAAGGATAATCCCTCCAAAACTCCAAAAGCTGCATTTGATGTCCGCTGCGCTAATTGACGACCTTCAGGAAAGATAATCGATACAGTGACAGTTTTATTTTCTGGAATTAGTGGTAATAAATTCGCATCAAATAAACGACGGGCAAACTGGTAAATTGCAGCTTCTCCATCTGCGGTCTTCCCCAATCCTTCACCCGCTTCTAAAATTAAAGCTTGTTCCTGTCGTTCAGACAATTTTACCATTGCCCAAATCGGAGTATTGCGAGTCAAATCTAAATTATCACCTGGGTCGCTAATTGCGATCGCTAAAGCAGTTAACGTATCTAAAGCTGCTACTTGCTGAATCGGAATATTAGCATTTCCTGGTAATAAATCAATATCAACTGATTGCCTTTGTTCAATATATTGTATCAAATGAAGCAAAGCAGCTTTCGCAGCAGCAACTGCAAAAACTGGTAGCGTGTAGCCTGTTCGAGCCATTTAAAAATTAATTTTGATGTTAAATTATATAATAAACATAGCTTTTTATATCTCAACAATTTGCAATCAAACTCAAATCAAACTTAAATCCTGGCATTACATCCTCACCCGTCAACTTCGGTGGATTATTAAGGGAAAAATTGATAGTTTCAACATGCTGCGGTCGATAAATCTCTACAACCGACCTTTGCAAGTCAACTAGCCAACCTAAGCGAGTACCATTATCTCGATACTCGTACATTTTTTCACGCAATTCTTCCAAAGAATCGCATTCCGAACTTACTTCCATCACAAAATCAGGACAAAGTGGGGGAAACAAACGTCTTTCAACTTTTGATAATCCTTCCCATCTTTCTAAGACTATCCAGGATATGTCGGGTGAACGGTAAGCACCATTGGGCAAATGAAATTCTGTTGGGGAAGAAAATACGTATCCGGCTTTTTTATAGTGATTCCAGTTAGCTAGTTCGGACATGAACTGCGAATTGATGATGCTGTTTGCCTTACCCTGTTCGTGCATGATAATCAATTCTCCATCGGCGGTAAGTTCTAATTGCCGTTGCTTGTAAGCTATGCATAACTTGTAAAACTGTTCGTCTGTCAAACTTCCAGTTCGAGGTATATTCAGTCTTCGAGCTTTCATAGGTATGCAGCCAACAATCTTATTTTTATTTTTATTATCGAGGATTTTTAAAGGCAACATGTACTGTTTCGCTTTATGTATATATAAATTTATATTCATTAAAGGTAAGCAGCTAATTTTTTAATAAAAATTAGTATTTAATCTCAATCGTAAAAATCTGTGAAAGCAGCAAATTCCCGACTTCAGAAAAAAGTCAGAGAAATTTTTTATTTTTTCACGAATTATTTAGGATGGCTACATAGCAATTCTAAGTAATTGAAGAAAAAGCGAACTCCTTTACAGGCAGTTCGCTATTTAGCTGAGGGAAAATTGTTATGTTTTCTTGATTTTAATTATGCTTTTAAATACCAGTGTATTTTATCTAGAACGCCTTAATGCTTACATCTTATTCTTTTACCCGCAAGCATTTATACCCTTTCTTTATCAAAAATATAAATTTAAATAGTTTTAACAATAACAGTCAGAACCAGATAAAAAGTATTTTTTTATACTAAACAAAAATTAAAATGTTGTTAATGAGCAAACTAGCATTAGGGATACTTACGTATATTGGTTATTCATCGGAACAGCTTCATGATTTTTTAAATTCTTTCTCAGTATATTTTTAAGTAAGGAGCAAAGATAATATTAAAGTTTATGTAAATAGGTGGGCATAAATATTCATCGTTGAAATAAGGGAGAAAACAGAAAACAGAATATAGAAGGGGAGAGGGTTTTAGGTAACTTTACGTTTCGTTACATAGTTCGGTTTTTTTGAACTTATCTACTTAATGTATTTATTCTGCCTTCTGCTCCTTGCGTTGTTCGTGTCAAGCGAATCGCGTTGCGTGTCACAATAGCGATGAAGCCAGTATTTACAGGGTAAGCAATGGTAACTGTAGTTGTAGTCATGAATATGCTAATCTCGCTAATGTTGCTATATGTAGCTTGGCGATTGAGGAAAATTAAGCTTACACTTGTGAGGGCAGGAAATATACTCACCATAGCCGAACGCAATACGCAAGCGGTTCTCGTCAAAGCACCAGACTTTATTTATATTAGAAAGCGAAATATTCGGAATTTGCGTCAAAGCAATCAAAGCTTGGAGTTGCAGACTCGAAAGTTGCAGCAAATTATCGGTTTTCTAGTTTTGGCAACCCAATGGTGGCAGCGTTTTCAAAGGAAGAAGGTGAACCGCATTCATAAATCCAAGTAGGAATAATGTCCTGAAGTTCGTTGTCAAGAGTCATTAGTAAGAGTTTTGCAAATTTTACTGGGGACAGTTGGTTTTGTTCGGGTTAACCTACGTAGGGGAAACAAGTAAATTAAAAATTAAACTTGCTTAAAAATTGCTTATCAAGCAACATTTAGAGGCAACTGGTTGTCAGATATAGACAAGTCTTAGATTAATAAAGTATTTTAATTCTTCCAAGGTATTCAAACCCGCATAAAATAGGTATAAGGAGAGAAAGCACACGATGTCAAACAACCGTTCTGGACAATTTTTTAGCGGTTTGATGCTTGGGGCGACAATTGGAGCCTTAACAGGTTTGCTTGCAGCACCACGTACAGGACGCGAAACACGTCAACTACTCAAAAAGGGTGCAAATGCACTACCCGAATTAGCCGAAGACCTATCAACAAGCGTGCAAATTCAAGCCGATCGACTATCGGCAAATGCATTGCGAAATTGGGACGAAACATTAGAACGATTGCGGATTGCGATCGCAGCCGGTGTTGATGCCAGTCAGCGCGAAAGTCAAGCAATGAAGCGGCAGCAACCCGAATCTGCCTCCGTCCCACCACATTTAGATACCTAACTAACCCCTACGAATTGTGACAGAACCCCTGTTTTGGCTGGGATTATCGCTTCTTTTAGTTGCTATCAGCTTGACTGCTGTTCTGATAGCGGCAATTCCAGCATTGCAGGAATTAGCACGCGCAGCTCGCAGCGCCGAAAAATTATTTGATACGCTATCGCGGGAATTACCACCGACGCTAGATGCAATCCGCTTGACTGGTTTGGAAATTACCGATTTAACCGATGATGTTACTGAATCGGTAAAAAGTGCCGGTCAAGTCGTCAAGCAAGTTGACCAAAGTCTTGATGGTGCCCGCAAACAAGCCCAAAATCTTCAAGTTGGGACTCGCAGTTTGTTTACAGGTGTAAAAGCCGCGTGGAAATCATTTACGCGCCAAAAACCTGTTTCCAGAAGAAATATTGACCGCAACCTGCAACCTCAGAAATCACGGCTACCTTCGGGTGAGTGGGAATTTGCCCGTGAAAATCGCCGTCCCGTAGGTGAGTCGGTTGATGGAGTCGGTTTTCGGAATAATGAAGTATACGATGAGTCGGTTGATTGGGTAAATGGGTACGATAATAAGTTCGACGAGGAAGATTTATATCCTAAATCGATAAAGCCTAAAGCTACTGATGATTGAAATCGACCGAATTAAAATACTACCATCATGGTAACTATGAAGAATTATGGCAAGTAGGAGCAATTGATGAATTTTATGCTCCTGCTTTAAATGAGAATTTGCAGCTAAATATTGCTAAAAACCCTAATACCTCTGAAAAGGTTTTACAAGCATTAGCAGAAAATTGCGATCGCAATTTTCTGGGAGAGGTTATTGTCGAAAATCCCAATATACCTGTTAGCTTATTAGAGGATTGGCTAGGCAATTCAAATATCTCCATTGTTCAAGCTGTCACCTGTCATCCGAAAATTTCTCTACACGTACTAATAGAGTTTTACACTCAACATAAAATCGTTCAAAATTTAGATACTGCTGGAGAAGTGTTAGAACAGCTTGCTACAAGTAGATCGAAGAGTATCCGTCATAGCGTATTCAAACATAGAAATACTCCTAACGATGTGCGAGAACAATTAACAGAATTTATTAAATATAATGAGGAAAATGAAGAAGAAATTAGTGATTTTTTAGGTAGTGAAGATGATTCTGATTTAGATGATTATAATGATTGGCAAGTGAAAATCTCTGTAGCACGTCATCCTAACACCCCCGCAACTGCACTCGAAGAACTAGCAAAATCTAGCAACGAAAAAGTTCGTCAAGTTGTCGCACAAAATGCCAACACGAAGAAAGCGATCGCACAACTATTACAAGATACCGATAAAAATGTTCGTTCAACATCTTGGTTAGAACGCTATGTAGTAGCATCCAACCCCAGTACACCTGTACGTATCCTCGACTACTTGAGTAAAGATGCCAACCGCGTAGTTCGTGCCGCAGCCAAAGCGAATTTTGAATATTCGTATAAAATTCATCCTTAAGAAGGTAAAAACCCTTTGCTTTCGTAGGCAACATTAGATTAAAGTTAAAAAGTGTAACGAAGTATGACTTTTCTCTTAAACTATAAGAAAAACTTGTTCGTACTTACTGTTGAAGTTGTTGAAATTTATATAAAAAAGTCCATGCAACATAGTTTTTGGCGGCGAATTCTGGTATCAGTGACAGTATTTTTCTTAGCTGGTTCGATTTGGGCAATGCACCCAACTCCTGCTTATGCTTACAACAACCCAGAACTATTACCAAGCGCACCCACCCCAGTTATAGATTTAGCCAAAACTCTCACCGATGCCCAAGAAACAGATTTAGTAAAAGAACTTGATAACTTTCAAACTCAAACCGGCTGGAAGTTGCGAGTACTTACTCAGTATGACCGCACTCCCGGACGGGCAGTAGTTAATTTTTGGGGTTTGGACGATAAGAGTATTTTATTAGTGTCGGATGCTCGCGGTGGTAATATCCTCAGTTTCAGCGTTGGCGATGCAGTGTACAATTTACTACCTCGCACCTTCTGGATTGAACTCCAGACCCGATTTGGGAACTTGTACTACGTCCGCGAAAACGGCGAAGACCAAGCAATCCTCGATACATTGAAAACCGTTGAAGGCTGTTTGGTAAAGGGTGGTTGCAACGTCGTCCCCGGACTTCCCCGCGAACAATGGATTCTTACTTTAGTTTCCTCAATTCTTGGTGGTGTAATTTGCGGTTTTGCCGGACAATCGCGTGCTGAAGGACAAATATTTGCGTGGCAGTGGGCATTAATATTTTCTCCCTTATGGGGAATTTTATTTCTTGCCTTCGGTGTTGGACCAGTTGTAACGCGAACGAACGAATGGCTACCTTTGTTTCGCAATATCGCCGGTTTTTTAATGGGTGTTTTGGTTGCTTACCTCTCCCCAATTTTCTCGCGGTCTTCTCCGACTCCGGAAGCTTGAATTTAGGGAGTTAGGAGTTAGGAGTTAGGAGTTAGGAGTTAGGAGTTAGGAGTCGATAGTTCATTACCGTCTTTCCTCTTCCCCTTTACCCTTTACCCCTTACCCCTTACCCCTTGCCTTTGTTCTCCCTATTTACTGGTAAGCTGAAAGCTGTTATCTGACAGCAAAACCGCGATGGAATGGCACCTAACTGATGCTCAAAGTTTGGCAATTATTGACCGCGAAATTGGCGATCATGTTTTTTCTCCCGCAGAATATGAAATCGTCAGGCGGGTAATTTACGCTACAGCCGACTTTGAGTACAAATCTTTGCTTCGTTTCTCAGAACGTGCCCTGCAATCGGCAGCAGCGGCATTAGCTGCACGTACTACGGTGATTGTCGATGTGCCAATGGTACAGGTTGGTATCGCGTCGGAGGTGCAAAATACCTTTGCGAATCCGGTTTTTTGTAGCTTGGATGCGATAACTCGACCTCAGGATGAGAAAACTCGCGTTGCTTGGGGAATTGAAGCCTTTGCGAAACGTTATCCAGAGGGTATTTTTGTAGTTGGTCAAGCACAAACTGCGATCGCAACGCTTGTAGACTTAATCGAAGCTGAAGAAATCAAACCAGCTTTAATAATTGCTACTCCACCAGGCTTTGTAAATGTCGATTCCGCGAAGGAGCGTTTGCGCGACTCACTGATACCAAATATTACAATTGAAGGGCGTAAAGGTAGTGCCGTAGTTGCCGCAGCGATTATTGATGGATTAGTCGATTTAGCTTGGCAAGCCTACGGCAAAGAAGGAAGCGTTAGGAATGGGTAAAGGAGATCGGGGAGACAGGGGAAATTTATTCCTTATTCCTTATCTCCGCTGTCTCCTGTCTTCTACTCCCTAACTCTTCTGCGTCGTCTCTGGGGTCTGTCGTCTTCGTCTTCGCGTAAGCGACTGCTGACTTCGGTGAAAAAATCTCGTCGTAAAAGTGGATAATCGCTTACCCATAAGTCGCGGCTAGGAATATATATATCAGTAATTTCTTCGATGCGGCTCAAATCACTAGTGTTAGACATTACTAACATTTCCACAATTTGACCGGGTGCGATCGCTTTGTATGCAACTCGCAATGGTGCTTGAAATTCAGCCATAAACCCAGAATTATCGCCGACTTCTAAGTTAATTCGCTTTTCGCGGTTTTCAACGATTACCAAATCGCCCTTATTATTAACTGTTTCCTGCTTGCCAATCAATTCTTCTGTAATCCAAAAATCCAAAACTCGACCGCGAAAGAAACCACCGTATTTATAGCGACGGCACTTGACATTTCGCATACTCGCTAAAAACACTGGCCCCCACAGCCAGTAAAATGCACCAATTAGCCCTAGCAAAAACAAAATCGGGCCAAAATCTAACCCGAAAAGCACTTTTACTAATAAAACTACTGCTACCGCGACAACTGAAATTAGTAACCGTTGTAAAAAACTTGAAGCTTTGCCCCAATAATATTTGTACTGGTCAGCAGTCGCAATAAACGGAATTAGTTGCTCAAATTTTTGGCGAGTTAGTGGAACAAGCATGTTTAGGAGTTAAGAGTTAAGAGTTAGGAGTTAGGAGTTAGGAATTAGGAATTAGGAGTTAGGAGTTAGGAGTTAGGAGTTAGAAGTTAAGCTTCCTCTACCTCTTCTTTGCGCCTCTGCGCCTTTGCGCGAGATAATAGTTGGGAGTTAGGGGTTAGTAGTTAGGAGTTAACCTTTTTCGCTTTCCCTTTACCCCTTCCCCCTTCCCCTTCCAAAGTCAAAGTATCTTTTCTAATCCATATACTAACGACTTTAACTGCTGAACTTTACGAATTGCTAGTAGTACACCAGGCATGTAACAAGCCCTATCGCTGGTATCGTGACGTAAAGTATAAATTTGACCTGCTGCACCAAATATAACTTCCTGATGGGCAATCAATCCAGGTAGGCGAATGCTGTGTATTCTAATACCTTCATCAGCAAGGCTACCCCTTGCCCCTTTGAGCTTTTCTTCTTCTTTAACCTGTGCTGGGTTAAAAGTTTTACCAACTTCTGCGAGCATTTGTGCGGTTTGAATCGCTGTACCGCTGGGTGCATCAGCTTTTTGGTTGTGGTGTAACTCAATAATTTCCACATGGTCGAAGTATTGCGATGCTGCCACCGCAGCTTGTTGTAATAACACCATCCCGATTGAAAAGTTGGGAATAATCAAACAACCAGTGCTAGCTTTTTCAGCAAAGTCAGCTAAATCTTGCAGTTGTTGGGGACTCAAACCAGTGGTTCCTACAACCGGACGAATACCGTATGCGATCGCGCTGCGAATATTATCGTAAACTCCATCGGGATGGGTAAAGTCTACCATCACTCCCGGCAGCATTTGACGTTCTCCTGCCACATATCCCAACATAGCTTCCATTTGGTTGGTGATAGGAACTTCGAGAGGTTCGCTTAAACCTGCCAATTCTCCAGCATCTTTTCCCTGATGTTCGGGACTCTTATCGATAGCACCCATCAACGTCATGTCGGGGGAAAGCGCTACAGCTTTGACTACTTCGCGTCCCATTTTTCCCGCTGCACCGTTGACAACTACCGGAATCGCATTTTTATTCGTCATCGTTAAAGAAGTGTGTTTTGAGCCAACAAAGGAATTTTAGAGGAATTTGGGGTTCTCGATGCATTCAAATATTTTTATCTCTTTTGCTCAAGTTACTTGAGTCATAATTTTTGTAAAAATTTACTCAAATATTGGCGACCAAATATCGGAAATCGCAACTTCCCAACCTGGGAATAAATCGGGAAGCGTCAATACATCACTATCACCAAGTATTTCTTCGCTACCAGCACGATAAACTTCCACAGTTTTTGTTTTAGGGATAATTAAAATCCCAATTTGCGAACCCAATTTAATATATTCTTTGATTTTTTCTCTTAACTTATTGGTCGAGTCAGTTTTCGACTTGACTTCAACTACCAAATCGGGGACTAATTCCGCATAATCTTCTGTAGACTCCTTCAATCTTTCTGCTTTAACAAACGATACATCAGGTGCTAGCAAATTTGTTTCCGAAATCTTAAATCCAGCACTCGAACCTGTAATGCGTCCTAACTTGCGAGGTCGCACCCAATTCCGCAACAAAGCGGCAAACTCAGTTCCAATTTCTTCCGATTCGTAACCTGATGGACTCATAACAATAATGTTACCATCTACAAGTTCCATGCGATAGTCAGGATATGCACCCTGCATTTCTTCTAAGTTATTAATAGTCAGTACCATAGAACCTCCACATAATGATTTAATTTTATCGGTAGATGAGCGTTGAAATTGGAATATTCAAGCCTTAAGCGATTAAACATGTGCGTTCGCCTCATCAAAGCTCGCACATGAGCATTACATTTCTCGGATGCAGGCTAATAATCATGCGACTTAACCAAAAATACTTTATTGCGATTGCTTGGTTTGATATTAAGCGCATTAAATCAATGTTGGGTTCCACTATCGCTTCACCCAACCTACTGGTCTATGTCATTAATTTTGAGGAGTAGTTGACCCTTTCGAGAGGCCCAAATCCCCTCAGAATTAATGACACGAAGCAGTAGTCTCGCAACTCCTCACTACTTTTGTTGGGAACTTGGCAGATATAAAGTGAGTCTGTGCCATAGACTTGGTATGTTCGTTGCCAAGTTTTCACATCACGGAGTTGAGTAATGTTCAAAGTTGCACCACTTCCACTTCGCAGCCTAATCCCAGCGAACATTAGGCTCGAAAATAGGGGGCAAAATTCCAGTTATGCATATACTCTGCGTAATATCCATGACATTTTTGGCAACTTTGTATAAAATCTACTGAGCAACGACCAACAGATGTGAAAACATTAAAACCAATCGTCTAACCAACATTTTTTTAAACAGATGAATCGAAAATTTGCCCTCACATTACTTTCCAGTCCCGCATTGTTTGCCTCGATGGTGTCGATGGTGGTAATGACACAACCGGCACAAGCGAACCAAGTCATTAACCAAGGTAATCTTGCTTGTATGCAATCGTCACACAACGTCCAGCGTCAATTCGTTTGCGAACGTCGCAAAGGTGATGCTGGTACTGTAACCGTTGCACAGGCAACTGTTGAAGTGCAAGCGCAAGCTAATGAAGTTACCGAACTCAAGTTTACTGACGAAGAAAGCGATACCGCGATCGCGTTGTTTGGTTGTGACTGTCCTTCTTGTCTCAATTCACTACGTCAAATGCGTAATATGCAAGAAATGCCAGTCTAAGCAACTAGCTATTTTCTTTTTTCTATCTAATTGAATTCGTAAGAAGGAAGAAGGGTGTTTTTTATATATGGGGATTCTGACCCCAAGCGCACCCCTGCCTTT
>CAXTCQ010000253.1:0-12087 GCA_964242965.1 uncultured Calothrix sp.
CCCCGTCTTTAAAGACGGGGTATAAATTTTTTCTATTTCGGCTTTGTACACATAAATGAAATGATTTATATGGTGGGAAGCATATTTTAGCATTCCCACCCGATTACCTATTCTGTTGCAATACCACTTGCAGCTAACGCGGGATACTCTAAAGGTGTTTCCTCCTCCTTCGTATTTACCGTTAATAAAGCATAATCATCAATACCGCGCCCAATGGCAAAACGCAATGAATTGATTAGATTTTTATTTGACAGGGTAAGGAAAATTAAAACTGCCAAGAAAGTTAAGCCGCCAGCAACACCAAACATGTTACTATAACCAACTTGTTGGGCAACAGAACCTCCAAGCGGACCTGCTAGAGCAATACCTAAGTCAAATCCAACTACACATATTGCAAAAATACGTCCGCGTTCGTGGGGTAGCGAACGGTCTGCGATGAGTACATCGACTGTGGAAAGAACTGTACCACCTCCGAAACCTTCTAGCACTGCCGAGAGGATAAAGGATAGATTGTTGCTCGCCTGCCATAGTAGTACCATTGACAGGGTATAACCAATTAAACCGAGAATCACAAATAAACCCCTACCAACCCGGTCGCTAGCACTACTTGTAAAGAATCGTGAACTTAAACTTGACAAAGCTGCGATGGTGTAAAACCAACCGCTGTTAAAGTCCACATGTACAGATTTAATAAATAAGGGAATAAAAGTATTTAACGTACCCACTGCTAACCCAGTCAGTAGCATTGTCAACGCCGGAACTCTCATCCTGGCACTAATTAACATCTGCCAAAAGTTTTCGTCGTTACCAAAATTGTCTAATTGCGGTACGGGAATATTTTCGATTGGCAGCACGCATAGAAGTGAGAGTAAACCTAAGAAAGCTGTAGTCGTAAATAATAATGTATAGCTTCCATTTTCTTGGATTAATGTACCAAGCGCTGGACCAATTGCTAAACCAAGTGCCCCAGTCAAAGTCATGTAACCTAAAACTTCACCGCGATTTTCAGCCGGGGCTAAGTCCGAGACTAGCGCAGCATAAGCTGTAGTAAAAGCTGCGATACTAATACCGTGAAACGCACGCACTGCGATTAATCCAGGTATTGATGTAAATATTTGGTAGCCTAGCGGTGCTGCCGCAGCCACAAAAGCACCAATAAGTAAAACAATTTTACGACTGCGTCGGTCTGCCAATTCTCCTAACTGAGGGCGAAATATTAACAAACCGACGGCGAAACTGCCCATAACAAGCCCAACTTGCTCTTTAGACCCGCCCAAATCCTCGACATAAAGCGGTAAAGTTGATAGCACTGCTCCAATACTTGCCCAGAATAGTAAACCTGCTGCGAATAAAATCAGCATGTAATTACGTATCTTGGCATCGAAACGTAGAAGTACTTCCAATCGTTTATCCCTACTATTTTATAATGCTGGTTAACTGTACAGACACCTTCAAGCGGACTTACCCTTAATACCATTTCGTTTCGATACTAATACAAAGGCATTGAGTCAGAACCACTACAATATCCAAAAGATTTCTACTCAAATGAAATGTATAATGTATTCTGCAAAACGATAAAATGTGGTATTAACAGAGTAAAAATACTTATTAGCTTAATAATAAGCTATTAATTTATTTTAAGAAATACAATTACTTATATGGTACAAGTAATTGCCCCTAAAAAGGCTAATACTTTTTATAGATTTTTAAATGAACTTAAATTAATATGTAGCCTGTCAGGTATACGAATATAGGGGGAAGGCATTCTTAGCTGTTTCGGTTTCATGAAGGAATCAAGCATCGCAAACTTTTTAGGACGAAAAGTGAAAGCATCAAAAACTTGAGATTCTAATGCCTGACGCGATCGCGTCGCACGGTGATGGCAACACGCAGTGTTTCCCTTTGGACAGGGAGGGGTTGCTGAAGGGTAGGATAGCGCACCTTCCTGGAACACTTTACTGCCATACCTATCGGTTCATGTTAAAAGTTCTCATGAGTTAGTTAAGTGTTAAATATTTACGAATACTGACTCGGCAACAGTAGTAATTATATTTACCATTAGAATTAATGACACGGACTATTAGTCGGAAAAGGGCGGTTGCGCCAACGGCAACCTCTAAGTCGCCTTGCGACTGCGATCGCTATTTAAAAGAAAAATCTCTATTTTCAAGCTATTGTAATATTTTTATCAATATTTGTGCTGACCATTGGGTAAATACGGATAGAGTGTTAAATTAATTTACAAATATTTCAGTGTAATTTACAATCCAATATGAAGTTACTGCATTTAACTCCCCTAATCGGTGTTTCCTTGCTTGGAATTGGTTTGTCGCCGGTACAAGCTCTAGAAAGCTTTAATTTAAAAGGAGATTACGATTTTGTAGACACTCTTACACTCTTTACGGAACAAGATTATCTTACAGGTGCGGCTCGAGGCTCTTCTGAAAATGCAACTTTGGGTTTAAATCAAATCAATTTTTTGGGATACGCACGCTTATCAGAAGTTTTTCCTGCACTTGCAAATAGTACTTCGTATACATTTAGTTCCGACCCTAAATTTTACGGTATTGACGCACAACCTGGTGAATTGATCTTTTTCGGTCAAGAAGAAAATAAGCTGTTTGCAACTTTTATTGGTTTGGATAAAGTAAATTCTCAAGCTTCAACAGCGTTTACATCAGCCCAATTAACAATTATTGGTGGAGAAGGCAAATTTAAGAATGCGTCGGGGGTAGGAAACTTATTTGGCACTGTAAATGTTAATACCAGCACGTTAGTTAATACTGGTACATACTCAGTTGATATTAATTTCACTGTCCCAAAGTCAATTCCCAACTCTACAAATATCAGTGGATTGTTGCTAGTCGCCTTTTCGGGTATCTTTGTTAAGAAAAAAGTTCGCTCGGCTACGTAAAGCTATGAACGAAAATAATTTGTTACGAAAGAAAATTAGTGGTCTGTTTGATTAATTTTGTCATGTCGGGGGTGTCAGATCCCCGACTTCTTCTGCGAAGTCGGGGATGTGATTATCTCGCTCATGGTCAAAATTTCGGTAAACTCGATAATGCTACCTACATAGCCCGAATCATGTCCGACACCGAAAACGTTAGCGCTGCTGTTGCCAAACTCTACGATACATACCCATTTCCACCCGAACCGATTCTTGATGAACCACCACCAGGTTACAACTGGCGTTGGAATTGGTTAACTGCCTATAATTTTTGTACGGGAATGAAGCCGCAAAAGCAAGATATTCGCATTCTCGATGCGGGTTGTGGTTCGGGTGTAAGTACCGAATACTTAGTACATCTCAACCCCGAAGCGCAAGTAGTGGGAATTGATTTGAGTGCGGGAACTTTGGATGTAGCCCGAGAACGTTGTCAGCGTAGCGGTGCGAATCGCGTCGAGTTCCATCAACTTAGCTTGTTTGATGTCGAACAACTTCCAGGTTCGTTCGATTTAATCAATTGCGTTGGAGTTTTGCATCATACAAATGACCCGATTCGCGGAATTCAAGCTTTAGCCAAAAAACTCGCACCGGGAGGAATTTTTCATATCTTTGTATATGGAGAATTGGGACGTTGGGAAATCCAACTTATGCAAAAGGCTATAAAGCTGCTTCAAAGTGAGAAAAAAGGTGATTTCCGCGATGGTGTGGAAGTTGGACGAAAAATCTTTGCATCGCTTCCCGAATCTAATCGTATTCTGAAGCGGGAAAAGGAACGTTGGGCTTTGGAAAATCACCGCGATGAGAATTTCGCCGATATGTACCTCCATCCCCAAGAGATTGATTATAATATCGACACGCTGTTTGAGTTAATCGACGCTTCGGGGTTAGAATTTGTCGGGTTCTCGAATCCTGCTTTTTGGGATATCGACAGACTTTTGAGTAAAGCTCCGTCCATTATTGAACGTGCGAAAAATCTATCCGAACGTCAACTTTACCGTCTGATTGAACTATTAGACCCCGAAACCAGCCATTATGAATTTTTCTTAGCACGTCCACCGTTAACCAAAGCTGACTGGACAAATGATAATAATTTACTCGCTGCGATTCCTGAAGTTAGTCCATGCATAGATGGGTTTCCAAGTCAAACAATTTTTAACTTTGACTACAGAATTGTCAACTTGTCGTTTCCCGAATTTGGATTCATGCAAGAGTGTGACGGAAATAAGAGCGTGGGTGAGATATTAAAAGGAGTCGAATTTGGATTGGATGGAGTGCGCGAGCTCCAACAACAGCAATTAATTATGCTTGCTGCGAACTAATTGAAGCACGGCGATCGCGTTCCTATGTATCGACTTCTATACTTGGTAGAATAAATTACATTTATTTTTGAGTAACTTTGAAATTATAGAAGTGTCAAATTCGATGTCCGCTCCCAATCGTTTTGTTTCAACTGAACTGGATAAATCGACAGCAGCAAGGTAAGCAGCAAAATCAGATTTACCTGCTCCCAGCATTATTGCTGAAACAAAATCGCTTTATTTCATACATAAAATAGTACATAAGTGCTACCTGAGTCAATTAAGCAGCGTTAATTGCCAAGAATGAGAAGCTAGAATATGAAAGTAGAGATTTGAATTTGTTGCGAGCATCTACGACTTTTTGTGCCTATTAACCGTTTAAGCATCGGGTCTTCTCATACCCTACAGCAATCGGGAAGCCAGGGTGAGGGGGCACAAAAGAAGTAAAGTTGTGCGACTGCTTTTGACAACAGTCAATTTCGATACCAACAAAATCCTCTGCTTTTCCTCGACTCTCATTCACTTTAGTAACGATTTGGTAACGATAAGTTAAATGTTATTTTCTAAAGTAATGTTACCCAATCGTGATATGATTCAACTGGCTGAATGTGCAGTCAAACGTTAACAACTGTACTGGTTTCAAGTCCCGTGAGCTTGTCAGACGAATCGACCGAACCCACACCAACAACGCAGCAAGATGCTCAACCTGGTTTTGAGGATACTGAGCCAGTAGATTCGATGCGAGACTTCTATCGACTCTACCAAGAGTTGCTATGGATTACGCTTGCGATAACAGGCATTGTTTTTGTCTCTGTCTGGATATCTTATTCCCTAAATATTGCCCTGAATTATTTAATTGGGGCAGCGACGGGTGTGATTTATTTGAGAATGTTGGCAAAAGATGTTGAGCGCTTGGGTAGAGAAAAGCAAAAGTTGAGCAACACACGCTTGGCATTACTGATCGTAATAATTCTGCTCGCATCGCGGTGGAATCAATTGCAAATCTTGCCCATATTCTTGGGATTTCTCACTTATAAAGCGTCACTCATCATCTACGTAATTCGGATATCATTTGTCCCTGACTAACCAAAGCTCCGGTAACCCGATTGATGGGTTAGCGTAGGTCAGTATAAATTTTGCAGTAAGCAGCTTAATACTGTGAAATAATACTGTGAAATGGCTCCTCTTCTCCAGTTAAGATTGGAGAGACAACGAAGTAGGTCAAGAAAATGCTGGATTTTCTAAGCATTTCTAACTCTGTCTATTTGGCAGAATTAGAAGTAGGAAAACATCTGTACTGGCAAATAGGTGGCTTAAAGCTACACGGACAAGTTTTTCTGACCTCGTGGTTTGTAATTGCCGTGTTAGCTATAGTATCGATTGCTGCAAGCAGTAACATCAAACGGATTCCCAGCGGCATACAGAACTTGATGGAGTATGCACTGGAGTTTATTCGTGATTTGGCAAAAAACCAAATAGGCGAGAAAGAATATCGCCCTTGGGTGCCATTTATTGGCACTTTGTTTTTGTTCATTTTTGTGTCAAATTGGTCAGGGGCACTTATTCCTTTCAAGCTGATTCATTTGCCTGAAGGTGAACTTGGCGCTCCAACTGCTGACATCAATACAACTGTTGCTTTGGCATTGCTGACATCGTTAGCGTATTTTTACGCTGGGTTTAGCAAAAAAGGATTGGGTTACTTTGGTAACTATGTCCAACCAGTGGCATTTATGTTGCCATTCAAAATAATTGAAGATTTCACAAAGCCTCTGTCGCTAAGTTTCCGTTTATTCGGTAACATCTTGGCAGACGAACTGGTGGTCGGCGTACTCGTGCTATTAGTACCGTTGTTTGTACCGCTACCAGTAATGGCTCTGGGTTTATTCACCAGCGCGATTCAGGCTTTAATTTTTGCGACTTTGGCTGCGGCTTACATCGGTGAAGCGATGGAAGATCATGGCGAAGAGCATCATTAGTCACGGAACGTCAATGGTCAAAGCGTTAATGGTCATGAGTTGATAGCTGGTAAGAAAGGTATATCGCGCTAGCTTGACTGCAAATGACAAAAAACGATAGACAACTGACTACTTAGACTTATTCAATACCCAACCCCTAATTTAAACAAAGGAAAAATATCATGGACCCATTAGTTTCTGCTGCTTCAGTATTAGCTGCTGCTCTCGCTGTTGGTTTGGCTGCAATTGGACCTGGAATCGGTCAAGGTAATGCCGCAGGACAAGCTGTAGAAGGTATTGCTCGTCAACCCGAAGCAGAAGGCAAGATTCGCGGTACATTGTTGCTGTCTTTGGCGTTCATGGAAGCGTTAACAATTTATGGTTTAGTTGTAGCGCTAGTATTGCTATTCGCTAACCCCTTCGCATAAAAAAGTTAGGAGTGAAAAGTTAGGAGTTAGGAGTGAAAAGTTAGAAGTTAAGAGTAAGGAGTGAGGAGTTAGGAGTTAAAAGTGAAAAGTTGGGAGTCAGGAGTATTTAAAGCTCGTAACTCATAACTTTTAATTCATAACTTTTAATTCATAACTCATAACTCATAACTCATAACTCGTAACTCATAACTCATAACTCCATTACTAGAGGCAGCCATGACACACTGGATTACTTTATTAGCAGTAGAAAAGGTTGCTAAAGAGGGAGGGCTGTTTGATTTAGATGCTACTTTACCTCTGATGGCAATCCAGTTTTTGCTACTGGCATTGATTCTTAACGCGACTTTTTATAAACCTTTGGGAAAAGCAATTGATGAGCGGAATGATTATGTCCGCGACAATCAATTAGATGCTCAAGCGCGTTTAGAAAAAGCTCAAAGGTTAGCAGAGCAATACGAGGCAGAGTTGGCAGGAGCGAGACGAAAATCGCAAACAGCAATTGCGGATGCTCAAGCTGAGGCTCAAAAAATAGCAGCTTCTAAAATTGCAGATGCTCAAGCTGAAGCTCAAGCACAGCGAGAGCAAGCAGCGAAAGAAATTGAGCAACAGAAGCAGCAAGCACTTACATCTTTGGAAGGTGAAGTCGATCGTCTCAGCCGCCAAATTTTAGAGAAGCTTTTAGGAGCCGACCTCGTTAGACGCTAACTGTACAGTCATTTGTTATTGGTTAGTAGTCAGTGGTCAGTAGTCAGTAGTCGGTGGTCGGCGGGTACTTAGATAAGCAAAAGTCTAATTATAATTGACAGCGGACAACTAACAACTAACGACGAACAATTGACAACTAACAACTGACATTTGACATTTTCGACGTAAAGCTTTGGCGCTTCGTTGTTGTGGATAGAAAATCATGGGTAGTTTTTTAGTTTTGATGGTGGAAGCCAGCGCCGGAGCAGAATTGGCAGAGGGAGGTTTTGGTTTAAATACTAATATTTTTGACACCAACCTAATTAACCTTGCCATTATTATTACTGTGCTGTTTATTTTCGGACGTAAAGCTTTAGGTGGTACCCTAAAATCGCGCCGTGAAAATATTGAAACGGCAATAAAGAGTGCTGAGTCGAGAGTTGGCGAAGCTAAAAAAGCACTGGACGAACAGCAGCAAAAGCTAGCGCAAGCTCAAGCCGAAGCCGAAAGAATTAGACAAGGGGCAGTAGAAAGCGCTCAAAAAGCTAAAGATGCGATTTTTAAGCAAGCTGTAATTGATGTTGAGCGAATGAAAGAAACTGCAAATGCTGATGTAAATAGCGAACGCGATCGCGCGATTGCTCAATTGCGCTCGCGTGTTGCGGTCATGGCATTAGAAAAAGTTGAAGGCGAACTCAGCGCTGGTATCGGCGACGACGCACAGCAAACGCTGATTAACCGCAGCATCGCGCAACTGGGAGGACGATAGATGAAAAGTGCTATAGCCACTGAAGAAATTGCTGCTCCTTACGCACAAGCTTTAATGTCCGTCGCTCAATCTAAGAACCTTACTGAAGCATTTGGTGATGATGCGCGGGGTTTAGTTAGCTTGCTCAATGACAGCGAACAGCTACGTACTTTTTTTGACAATCCTTTTGTCCAATCAGAGAGCAAAAAGTCTGTCGTTA
Source organism: uncultured Calothrix sp. (assembly GCA_964242965.1). Taxonomy (GTDB): domain Bacteria; phylum Cyanobacteriota; class Cyanobacteriia; order Cyanobacteriales; family Nostocaceae; genus JANNFJ01. The sequence continues at coordinate 8,284 of CAXTCQ010000253.1, forward strand.
ATAGCATACTGGGTGATGGAAGTAACAGTTACCTTCGGAATTTTCTGATGCTATTGGTGGATAGAAAGCGAATTTATTTGCTAGAAGCAATTTGCAAGCAGTATTTATCGCTACTACGCCAACTCAACAAAACAGTTCTAGCCGAAGTAATTTCTGCGGTTCCACTTAGCGAAGAACAAGAACGAGCAGTTAAAGAAAGAGTCATTACCATGACCAATGCTCGTGAAGTGGAACTCGATAAAAAGACCGACAGCAATTTAATTGGTGGAGTCATCATTAAAGTTGGTTCGCAAGTGATAGACGCAAGTTTGCGCGGTCAATTGCGCCGACTTTCTTTGCGTTTAGCCGGTTCTTGAAATTAGGGAGTAGGGAATGGGGAATAGGGAGTAGGAAATCTAACATAATTTCCTGACTATTCACTACTCACTACTCCCTACTCCCTCAACTTGACAAAGGAAGAAAAAACATAGAAACATGAGTATTTCAATTAGACCTGACGAAATCAGTAGCATTATTCAGCAGCAAATCGAGCAATACGACCAAGAGGTTAAAGTTGCTAACGTTGGTACTGTTCTTTCAGTTGGTGACGGAATCGCTCGCGTTTATGGCTTGGAAAAAGCGATGGCGAGCGAACTTTTAGAGTTTGAAGACGGTACAGTTGGTATCGCTTTTAACTTAGAAGAAGATAACGTCGGTACAGTATTGCTTGGTGAAGGTCGCAATATCCAAGAAGGTAGTACCGTTACCGCAACAGGTAAAATCGCGCAAGTTCCTGTCGGTGAAGTACTAGTTGGTCGCGTCGTTGACGCTTTGGGTCGTCCCATTGATGGTAAAGGCGATCTTCAAACCACCGAAACCCGCTTGATTGAATCGATGGCACCTGGTATTATTGAGCGTCGTTCGGTATACGAACCGATGCAAACAGGTATCACCGCTATCGACTCGATGATTCCCGTAGGACGCGGACAGCGCGAGTTGATTATTGGCGACCGTCAAACCGGAAAAACTGCGATCGCAATCGACACCATCATCAACCAAAAGGGCGAAGATGTAATTTGCGTATACGTTGCTGTCGGTCAAAAAGCTTCCACTGTTGCTAACGTTGTGCAGACATTGCAAGAAAAAGGCGCAATGGATTATACCGTAGTTGTAGCTGCAAACGCTTCTGACGCAGCAACCCTACAATACCTCGCACCTTATTGCGGTGCTGCGATCGCCGAGTACTTTATGTACAAAGGCAAAGCCACCCTGATCATTTACGATGACCTTTCCAAGCAAGCAGCAGCTTACCGCCAAATGTCGCTGTTGCTACGTCGCCCACCCGGACGCGAAGCATACCCTGGTGATGTATTTTACATTCACTCGCGCTTGCTCGAACGTGCTGCAAAACTCAGCGATGATTTAGGTGGAGGTAGCATGACCGCGCTACCAATCATCGAAACCCAAGCCGGGGACGTATCCGCATACATTCCTACCAATGTAATTTCGATTACCGACGGTCAGATTTTCTTATCGTCAGACTTGTTTAACGCTGGTGTACGTCCCGCTGTAAACCCCGGTATCTCAGTATCCCGTGTAGGTTCCGCAGCGCAAACCAAAGCGATGAAGAAAGTCGCAGGTAAAATTAAGCTCGAACTAGCCCAGTTCGACGACCTTCAAGCATTTGCACAATTTGCTTCTGACTTGGATAAAACTACCCAAGACCAGTTAGCGCGTGGTGTGCGTTTGCGCGAATTGCTCAAACAACCTCAAAACTCGCCTTTGTCTGTATCCGAACAAGTTGCAATTCTTTACGCTGGTATCAACGGCTACTTAGATGAGATTCCCGTTGATAAAGTTGGTGCTTTTACCAAGGGTCTACGCGACTACTTGAAGAACAGTAAACCAGCTTATGCAGCAGTCCAAACCTCAAAGGTGATGGGTGAAGGTGAAGAAGCTGCATTGAAAGAAGGTATTACAGAATACAAAAAAACCTTCTTAGCATCAGCGTAAGAAAGCCATATGTTATTTGTCCTTGGTTCTTTGTCATTTGTTGAACGCAGTGACAAATGACTAAGGACTTATGGCAAAAGACTAGTGACAAAGGATTCAGGACAAAATTATGGCGAACTTAAAAGCGATACGCGATCGCATTCAATCAGTTAAAAATACCAAAAAAATTACCGAAGCGATGCGACTGGTAGCAGCAGCACGGGTACGTCGTGCCCAAGAACAGGTGCTGTCAACCCGTCCCTTCGCTGACCGTTTGGCACAGGTACTTTACGGTTTGCAAACTCGGTTGCGGTTTGAAGATGCCGATCTACCTTTGCTCAAAAAACGTCAAGTTAAAACCGTTGGTTTGTTAGTAATTTCCGGCGACCGGGGTTTGTGCGGAGGTTACAATTCGAGCGTCATCAAACGTGCCGAAAACCGTGCTAAAGAACTCAAAGCCGAAGGTGTTAACTATCAATTTGTCATTGTTGGACGTAAAGCCACACAATACTTCCAACGTCGTGAATATCCAATTGATGCCACCTACACGGGATTAGAACAAATCCCAACCGCGAAAGAAGCAACCGATATCGCCGACCAATTGCTTTCTTTGTTTTTATCAGAGGAAGTAGACCGCATCGAGCTAGTTTACACCAAGTTCGTATCGCTGGTTAGTTCGCGTCCGGTAGTTCAAACCTTGTTACCTCTAGATGCCCAAGGTTTAGAAGCAGCCGACGACGAAATTTTCCGCCTCACAACTCGTGGCGGACAATTTGAAGTAGCACGCGAAAAAGTCACAACCCCAACCCGCGTATTACCCCGCGACATGATTTTCGAGCAAGACCCAGTACAAATTCTGGATTCCTTGCTACCGTTGTACTTAAGCAACCAGTTATTACGCGCACTCCAAGAGTCAGCAGCCAGCGAACTCGCAGCCCGGATGACCGCAATGAGCAACGCCACCGAAAACGCCGCCGAACTCATCGGTACTCTGACATTAGGTTATAACAAAGCCCGTCAAGCCGCAATTACTCAAGAAATTCTTGAGGTTGTTGGTGGTGCGGAAGCACTTAATTAAGGTGAGGAGTTAGGAGTGATGAGTTAGGAGTTAAGAGTGATGAGTTAAGAATAAGTATTTTTATTTATAACTACCCATCCCAACTCTTAACTCCCAACTCCCCAACTCCCCAACTCCCCAACTCCTAACTCCTAACTCCTAACTCCTAACTTTTGTAGTAGTGGCAATTTTTGAAATGTTGTACTACAATAAGAATATCTGACACGGGTCTGTAAAGGTTTCGACGGGGTGGCGAACGCTCTTCGTTGATGCAGGTCGAGAGGGAGTCGCATCTCGTGAATCAAGGCTCAAAACAATAGATGCAAACAACATCGTAAAATTTGCTCGTAAGGATGCCCTAGTAGCAGCCTAACTAACCCCTCAAAGGTTCGAGCGCTTCTAGTTTGACTCCGTTAAGGATTAGAGGCAAACCCCAACGGATGCATTAACAAGTTTTCTCTGGTGGGCTTGTTGGTAAAGATTACACCATAGCATCCTACCGTTCGGGATAATGAACGATTCCCGCCTTGAGGGTTAGATAGGCTAAACCTGTGAATGATGCGGAAGTAAATACCCATTTCGGACGGCAGTTCGACTCTGCCCAGATCCATAAGTATAATTACTTAATCCACTGTATAATTTAAGTTATACGGTGGATTTTGTTTTATGGGTACTTCGATAGTTGTTATAACTTGTCAAAATTTAGAGTGTGGTAAAGAATTTATAGCAACCGCCAAGGCGGTTAAGACGCGAAACGCAAGGCATCCGAGTGGGGC
>CAXTCQ010000254.1:0-12083 GCA_964242965.1 uncultured Calothrix sp.
CATTGAGGATGCCTTGCGTTCCGCGTCTTAACCGCCTTGGCGGTTGCTATATCTATGGTAAATCCCTTACTCATCTGCACACCAAAGCGCATAGACAGATTTTCTGCTGCTGCACCAAATGGGGCATGATCGGCAATAAGCAGTAATGAACCACCCTTGTACACCCAATCTCTAATTGCATCACATTCAGAGTTGGTGAATGCCGACTGCTCTTTCTTAGTTCCTATTGCATTGGCAATCACCAAAATGTCATAACCTGGCAGGGTTTTTGTTTGAAACTTCTTTAAGTTGGGTGTTACTTGGTAGCCGTCATTAGTAATGAGTTCTACAAATGGTTTATAACCGCCAACAGTGGTGTGAAAATTTAAGTGTGCTTCGTCAAAGAGTACCTTTGGATGCTTGTTGATGTATGTGGGGTGAGCCACCCTGGCATCGAAATTTAAGTCGGACATCTGCTGACTTTTCGCCTTACCCATTACTCCTAAAAGCAATCCACAGGAGACTAAAACAGTGAGTGCGAACCGCAACCAGTTTTTTTGATGCATTGTTCCTTGAAAAACCAGTACTTAACTAGATGTGACTAATGGTAATTAGTTTTTGGGTAAAAATTGTCTGTGTTATCAAAAAAGAAACGGTTATGAGTATGGTATTTTCGCACTTAATGACTGAGCCAAAGGTTGAAAGTTCCTACATACTATAAAGCTAATGGTTAGACTTAACATTGCTTAATTGTTGCAGCCAGCACAAACAAAAACACTGTGGCTCACAATCAAGTAACCGAGTCAAAGTGAAGTAAAGCTACTTATTTGTCATTTAAATATAGGACTTACGCAAAAACCGAAACATACCCTCTTTACTCTGTGTTCTCCGTGACTCTGTGGTAGCTTACGGCATGACGCAAAGCGTCTAGGTTCTTTCATGACTACTGCATAAGTCCTAAAATATTTAGAACTTAGAACTTACCCACTGTACAAACAAATTCCTTCTTTTAAAAAAATATTCGTTCCAAATCTAGATTTGATGCGACTTGTGCTAATTTATCTAAGTCGGCTGAGTCATCAAGATATGGTATGCAACCGAGAATCGGGATATTGGTGAGCGATCGCATTAATCCGCTTGGTGCCCAATTATCGATTTCTTCCTCAGTACGCGGTTGCGTACAGTTGAGAACTATACCCAACAAATTGATGCGGGTAAGTTTTGCTAATGCTACATTTGCAACTGCTTGCGAAATTGCACCCAAGCGAATTGGCACGACTAATATAGTTGGCAATCGCCATTCGGCAGCGATATCGGCAACTGTTAACTCGTCGGTGACAGGAGAACCCAACCCACCTAAAGCTTCGATTAAGACAAAATCGCGTTGAGATTGTAGCTTTGTCAGCGCTTGCCAAACTACCGCTAAATCAACGTGACGATTTTCTTTCATTGCTGCAATTGGTGGGGCTAGCGGTGCATTAAAGTACAATGGTGTAATTTCTTCTGCCGATTGCTGTAATGAAAATAACTTTTGGTAAGTTTCTCCGTCTCCCACACCCGACTGAATTAGTTTCATAATTCCCAAACTGCCGTTCGTGCGATATTTCTGACAATATGAGAAGAGTGCAGTTGTTAAAACTGTCTTACCAGCTTCGGTATCAGTTCCTGTAATTAGTAGTGATTTCAATGCTCTAATATTTTTTAGCTATTTTTCCTTCACGATATCATTAGTTTTTAGCAGGGTGTGGGATATGCGATCGCCTACACCCCACACTTTAGCTACGGTGTTTGTAGAAAAGTAGAAGTTGGAGTTGGTGCTGCATCTGGCGAAACATTATTACTGTCCGTCGAACTTGGTAACTGTTCATTAGGTAGTTGTTGCGGGAATTGTTCGGTAGGTTTTACAGTTGGTATTGCGGTGGGAAACGTGTCAGTGGGTACTTCTACCGATGGTTGATTTGGTGTTTCACTTGGCGCGGGTGTGGGTGTTTGTTCAAGCGTAGGTTGGGTTGGTGTAGGAATCGCAGGTTTTTCCAATCCCACACTTAGGTTATAGTTAGTGTCCGTAAGACCGGGTACGGGACTAAGTTGAATAATATATTTACCCGTAAAAGGTAACGCACCTTGATAGGATGCCACTTCTTTAGCAATACCATCAATCGGCTCGCGGTTAGGTGCTAAAACCGTTAACAAAATTTCCCCTTGCTGGGCAAGCGATGCAGTTAACTGCTGCCCTTCGTCACCTTGAAAAGTGAACTGAATAGTTTCATTTGCCCGCAATTTACCCCGGACGTTAGCTATATTCGACCCACCAAAATTTAAACGTTTGCTGTAAACTACAGGTTCGTTAGTCAATGTTGGTACTGGTGTCGCTGACAGCGTATCAGCTTCGGTAATTACTGGTGAAGGAAAACTTTGTGGAGTGGTTTCGGCTCGTTGCTCGCCTCTGGGTTGGTTGCGAATCGAACTTACCAAAGCCCAAGAACCGAACCCAGCCAAAACTATAACCGCAGCACCAATTGCCCCAACAGCTAAAGGACTGTCTAAAACCGAACGATTGCTGGGGGTGGGAATAATTGGGTCGGGTCGATTGGGTGTTGCAGGTTGTGGTATCGGGTCGGGACGACGACCGACGGCAATAGTTTGCACGTTGGATAAGTTCGGGTTGACGGGATTTGATGCATTGGGTTGGTCTACAACTTGCAAAGCTTGGATAACATCGCTGGCAGTTTGGAAGCGATCGCTGGGAATAAAATTCAACATCCGGTTTAAAATTTGGGCAAAGCGCGGATTTACCCTGACAAACCGCTGCCACTTCCATGCTGCTTGGTGTTCGTCGTATAAGTCTTGGGGTTCTCGACCTGTTAGCAAGACAATTATAGTTACAGCTAAGGCAAATAAATCGCTATTGGGATATGCTCGACCTGTTTGCATCTGTTCGCTAGGTGCATAACCCAATTTTCCCACCGATGTAAGTTGCTCGGTGGTATTAAGCGATTGCAATTTTGTTGCTAGTTCTTTAACCACCCCAAAATCAATTAATACTGGCTTCGCGTCGCTTTCGCGGCAGATAATATTTTCGGGTGAAATATCGCGGTGAATCATCCCGCGACCGTGGAGATACTCTAACACGGGTAGTAAAGAGCGCATCAACTGCGATACTTCCATTTCCGTAAAAACACTCCCCGCAGCTTTGCGTTCCTCCAACAAAGCCCGATAAGTTTTCCCGGCTACATACTCCTGTACCAAAAACAACCGCTGGTCTTGTTCAAAGCGTTCTCGAAATTGCGGCACTTGTGGATGTTCGATTTGATATAAAGTTACTGCCTCGCGTTGAAAAAGTTCTTCGGCTTTCTGTAAAGACGAATTTGTCCCCGTTATAACGGGAATTAATTCTTTGATTGCACAAGGTTCGTTAAAGCGTCGCTGGTCTTCTGCCAAATAGGTTCTACCAAACCCACCCTGACCCAAAATATTTATTATACGGTAACGGTTTTGGAGGACAGTGCCAACTGGAATCGGTGGTTGCATGGTTATTATAGTGATTTAATTTAGGGGTATAAGGGCGTGAGCGTGTAAGAGTGTAAGAATTATTTTTATAGTGACTGATTTGAAGGCAGTAAAAGTCCCGAATAACCATAACTTTCTTCTAGCTACCCCCAAAAAATCCTTCTGAAGCGTTGGTAACTGCGGCGACTACTACTCCCTCACACCTCACACCCCACACCCCTACTTTTCGATATATTGTTGGATCTCAAAGCTAAAATCAAGTCTGCTAGTCGATCGGATTGCAGTTATATCGTAAAATATTTAATTGCCTTGACACAGATGAGGACGCGGTTTCCGCCGCCTTTGTGCTAATCGAATCCAGAAATTATACATAAAATTAATCTGTGATTTATTTGTTCTCAGTTATAAATAAAGTGAGGAGAGAAAACAACTCGCTCAAAGAGTGCTTCCTTGAGTTGGGCATCAAAGCTCAATTCCAGAAAGCTGAACAATCAGTCTAATTTTAAGACTTGATGTTTGTTAAGCTGTCATTGGCTTATCGCCAAAATAGCAGAAAAGTTAGTCAGTCGTAGTTTCGTTAAGAAGTTTTGAAAGTTTGTTGCAAAGCTTCAAAAATATTTACGCCTAATTTTTCAGTTGACGACGCGAAAAAAAGCCAAATCTAGGATGATAGAGATTGCCATGAATGCACATCGAGGATCTGCTGTGCTTAGTTCTGCAACATTAAAAGCGCAGCCAGCGCCAACAGGATTAATTGAAAATAATCGCCTGCGGCTTTTCTCTGGTTCTGCCAACTTACCCCTGTCTCAAGAGGTTGCCCGTTATCTGGGTATGGACTTGGGACCAATGATTCGCAAACGATTTGCGGACGGAGAATTATATATCCAAATCCAAGAATCAATTCGAGGCTGCGATGTTTATCTCATGCAGCCTTCTTGCAATCCGGTGAATGATAATTTGATGGAACTGCTAATTATGATTGATGCCTGCCGTCGGGCATCAGCAAGACAGGTCACCGCAGTCCTACCATATTACGGCTATGCTCGTGCCGATCGGAAAACCGCAGGACGCGAGTCAATTACAGCCAAACTTGTTGCTAACCTGATTACCCAATCGGGAGCAAATCGCGTTTTGGCAATGGACTTGCACTCAGCCCAAATTCAAGGCTATTTCGATATTCCCCTCGATCATGTTTATGGGTCGCCCGTCATCTTAGATTATTTGGCGAGCAAAAACCTAGAGGATTTAGTAGTCGTTTCTCCCGACGTTGGGGGTGTAGCGAGGGCTAGAGCATTTGCGAAGAAGCTCAATGATGCGCCATTAGCGATTATCGATAAACGCCGTCAAGCACACAACGTTGCGGAGGTGTTGAACGTGATCGGCGACGTGCGCGGTAAAACAGCGGTCTTAGTGGACGATATGATTGACACTGGTGGCACAATTGCCGCCGGAGCGCAACTACTGCGCGATGAGGGAGCGCGTCAGGTTTACGCCTGCGCGACCCATGCTGTATTTTCACCACCAGCAGTTGAACGGCTTTCGAGCGGGATTTTTGAAGAAGTCATCGTCACAAATACAGTGCCGATTCGAGAAAGCGATCGCTTCCCGCAATTAGTGGTACTTACTGTTGCCAATCTACTTGGGGAAACCATCTGGCGCATTCACGAAGACACTTCTGTAAGTAGTATGTTCCGTTAACCGCAATCTGACTGTCACCCCAATTACAAAAAGGGGGAAAGGGAAAATACATTTACATGTAGAGACGCGAAATTTCGCGTCTCTCTATATTTCGCGTCTCTCCATTCTGAATCGACAAACCTTTAAATCCCTGCTAACTTCTCAATTTCTGAAACAACCCGTTCCAATTCTTCAATCACAGGCGTTACACCCGTCTTCCCAAAAGCATCAACCAAAGCTCGATAATACCAAAGCGTACCACCTTTACCACCTTTAAATCGCTCCCAGAGCAAATCCCCCAACCCTCGGTAATCCTTCAAAATAGACCGGGCATTATACAGCTTATCAGCACAGGAAACCAATAAAACCGATGACGAAGCCGTTGCAATATGCTTTATATAAGCTTCCTTACGCTGTACAACCTTCGACAATTGCCGTTACATTGTCGCCAAAACGACGGTGAATCTCCTCCCTTGTCGCTGCACCACCTTGGTCTTCGATTGCGTCGTGCAAAAGTGCCGCGATCGCTTCATCTTCGCTTGCTCCGTATTCGAGGGCAATACTAGCAACACCCAATAAATGAGCAATATAAGGCACACCCGAACCTTTGCGTGCTTGTTCGGCATGAAGTTGAGTTGCGTAAACTAAAGCTTCTGTAAACCGTTCGGAAAGCATTTTATTTTATTAATAGAAGTAATTTAGTTTGGATTATTAATCGCAAGCTGGCTTTACAGCGCTTCGCCGTAATACAACACCATGTATTAAAAGTTTTTCTTAGATGTTAAACTATGAATGCGATAATTCCGAAATATCAGAATTTTGAATACTGCCTTCTGAATTCTCTGCCAACTTAACTGTGAGTTTTAAACCTAAATCGTTAAGCCAACTTGCTAAATTATAAATTGCTATATTCGCCGGTTGCGATAAAATTACATTCAGTTTTCCTTGATGATGCTTTACTTGGTCTGGTGTCATGGTGTTTTCGCCAAGAGCTTCAGCAACATTAGATAACGCTAGTTGAATTAGTTGCGGGTCAATTGCTTCATCTTCTTCGGTCTCCATATGCGTTTCGAGATAAACAGCAGCATAATTTGGGTCTTTGAGATTTGAAATGAGAAAATCGTGATAAGGTAAACTTGTAGGCATAGTTTTATCTGCTATAGTCGCTCCAATATTCTATCGCTTTAAGAATGTCTCGATCTTGAGTGCTTTTATCTCCACCGCACAACAGTATTACAATAGCTGTTCCAACCTGTCCAAAATAAATACGGTAGCCCGATCCAAAGTCGATTTTGAATTCACAAACACCCTCTCCCACTGAGCGGTAATTTCCTAAATTACCAGTACCAATTCGGTCAAGCCGCTTATTGATTATACTTTTAAGTTTATTGTCTCGTAAGGCTAAAAACCATTCATCGAAAGGAACTTTTCCTTCTGGGTTAACGTAACGTTGAATATCTCTTGGTTGTGCTTCCATATTAACTTTTACACTTTCTCAAATCCGAAATTATAATTGCCGCATTGTTATCACCTAAGTAATTGCACTAATTCTAAGTTGACTTTACGGTGCTTTGCTCTAACCCAATATTATTTACATAAAAGTCAAATAACAGAGAATAATTAGTCTTCAAATTGCAGAAATTGATATATAGCACATACTGACTTACATGTATGTTTTGCTTCTAAGTAATTAACTTGCCGATCGCAGGCTCCATCATATAGATAATGGCAAGGGAAAGCACGTTTCCAATATCGATGGAAAACTTGCCAAACTAATTTGAACTATTACAGCTAAAATAGAAATGTTAAGGCTTGTTTACAGAATTACCTAAGTATCCCGAATTCTGTTAGTGATGCCAAGCAAACCACTTATTTGAAAACCTCTCTCTATTATTTTGGATCGCGCACTATGACGCTCCCTATCCGTAACGTCGCTATTATCGCCCACGTAGACCACGGCAAAACCACCTTGGTTGATGCTCTCCTCAAACAATCCGGCATTTTCCGCGAAGGCGAAGACGTTCCGGATTGCGTCATGGACTCTAATGATTTGGAGCGCGAACGCGGTATTACTATTCTCTCGAAGAATACCGCAGTTAGATACGGCGAAACTCTAATTAATATTGTTGACACCCCCGGACACGCGGACTTCGGTGGCGAAGTCGAGCGAGTTCTCGGCATGGTTGACGGTTGTATCCTAATCGTTGATGCCAACGAAGGACCGATGCCCCAAACTCGATTTGTGTTAAAAAAAGCACTCGAAAAAGGGTTGCGTCCTATCGTCGTTGTCAACAAAATTGACCGTCCCCAAGCCGAACCCCACAAAGCAACTGACAAAGTTCTTGACCTATTTCTCGAACTCGGTGCAGATGAAGACCAGTGTGATTTTCCATACTTGTTTGCATCTGGTTTAAGCGGATTCGCCAAAGATAAATTGGAAGATGAATCCAGCGACATGAAGCCCTTATTTGAGGCAATTTTGCGCCACGTTCCACCACCAGTCGGTGACGCTAGCAAACCGCTGCAATTACAAGTTACCACCCTCGATTATTCCGAGTATTTGGGACGCATCGTTATTGGTCGCATCCACAACGGTACGATTCGGATGGGACAGCAGGCTGCTTTAATTACTGAAAGTGGTGCGATTGTCAAAGGTAAAATTTCCAAGTTGATGGGTTTTGTAGGCTTGAAGCGCGTGGAAATGGAAGAAGCTACCGCAGGTCATATTATTGCGGTTGCAGGTTTTGCAGATGCTTACATTGGCGAAACCATTACCGACCCCAACGACCCCCAAGCATTGCCACTTATTAAAGTGGACGAACCCACTTTACAAATGACCTTCTCTGTAAATGATTCACCATTTGCAGGACAAGAAGGTAAATTGGTAACTTCGAGACAGGTACGCGATCGCCTATTCCGCGAATTAGAAACAAACGTAGCTTTGCGCGTTGAAGAAACCGACTCTCCCGACAAATTCAAAGTTTCGGGACGTGGTGAACTTCACCTGGGTATCTTAATCGAAACGATGCGTCGTGAAGGTTACGAATTCCAAGTTGCACAGCCACAGGTAATTTACCGCGAAGTCAACGGGCAACCTTGCGAACCTTACGAACTTCTGGTTTTGGATGTTCCCGAAGAAGCAGTTGGTAGCTGTATCGAACGTCTCGGACAGCGCAAAGGAGAAATGCAAGACATGCAAGTTGGTGGAAATGGACGCACTACCTTAGAATTTGTCATCCCTGCACGGGGTTTGATTGGTTTCCGGGGTGAGTTTATGCGGATGACTCGCGGTGACGGCATCATGAACCATAGCTTCTTAGAATATCGCGGCATCAGTGGCGATATTGATTCGCGTAACAAAGGTGTGTTAATCGCTTTTGAAGAAGGTGTTTCGACTTTCTACGCGATGCGAAACGCCGAAGATAGAGGCGTATTCTTTATTACACCTGGTACTAAAGTTTACAAAGGTATGATTGTCGGCGAACACAACCGTCCCCAGGATTTGGAACTCAACATTACTAAAACCAAGCAGTTGACCAACCACCGGGCAGCGAGTGGCGATGAATTAGTGCAGTTACAAGCTCCTGTAGAAATGAGCTTAGAGCGTGCGCTCGAATACATCGGTCCCGAAGAATTGGTGGAAGTTACACCGCAGTCGATTCGCTTGCGGAAGTTGACGAAGAAATTGGCTGGTGGTAGACGGTAAGTTTTAGGTTAGGTTGTTAGAAAGAGCGATAAAGAAAAGCCCGCAAATGCGGGCTTTTTAATTTAGTTCGCTTGTAACAGGAATTTTTAAATGTACGAGTGCTTTTTGCAAAACACTTGGCTTTACGCTCAACCAAATTTGCTTCCGCACATCTCGTTCACCATCAGTATAGCCAATCACAACTGCCCCTATTGGCGAATCGATATCGGGGTACATTTCTGGTGTCATATCTCCCGTATCGACAAAATCTGTAATCTGAACTAATCCTTTGACATTAGCATCACCAATATCAACGAAAATTCCAAAAGCAGCATGGTATTCAACCTTGCCATGTATAAGTTCTCCAAGCCGATACTTAGACTTAACTTGATTCCGAAAATCGTTACCCATAATTATTGAGGTTTTAAAATTTTAGGAAATTGGTTTCAAGCAAAGAATCAACTGTAAAGTATTGTGCATTAGTAATTGTATCTATGTTTAAATATCCAGAGTAGTCTTCTACAATTGCCCCTGCTTGTAGCTGACCGTTAATATCTATGACCCCACGAAAATTTTCAGCATCGGTTGTAGCCATTTCAGCTAAATATACTATTTTTGAGATGCAATTTCCAAATATTGTTTCTTGTACTTGTATAATGTCTCCCTCATAAATTGAATTTAAATATTCTAAACTTTTATTTCTCCAATTTTCTAATTGAACTCGTATCTCATCGTTTGCCCCAACAATATATCTAAATAAATTCATTTTACTTTTTGTTCTATCCCTAATACTTATCTGATGTATTATCTTTTTTTAAAGTATTGTTGTCAACATTAATCTCATTAATAATTTTAGATTGTAATTAGCATTTAATTAAATAGTAACAAGGCTGTAATTTGCTATTATCTGCTACAAAGCGATCGCCCTTGAAAATCAAAGCACTTCTCAACCGATTATAAATCACCTACCTGTTAATCTTAAGCATTTTGTCACCACCTTTTTGAAACTCGTAACCGACCGATTCAATTTGTACGTTAAAACCTTGATTAAAAAATTTTACAACTTGCTCAACATAAGGTGATGTTTCGCAATCAAGTTTAAGTAAGGGAAAAATCCGAACTTCTGTGGAAACTCGCAGAAGTTCCTGGATAGAAGCAATATGAAAATCGAGCGACAGTTGGTCGGAATAAAGAAACAGTAAATGCGAACACAAACATAAATCAAATTGATTATCGGCAAATTCTAAGTTTGGTAAAGATTGCTGTAAATAACGTCCTGCGGTTTTACCAATTTCGTAATCTAATAAAAATTTTTCCATCGCAGCGAGACGAGCATTACCAAGTTCATCTGCATCGCGGAAATAATGCCAACTGTAGCGGTTAGGATTTAGCTTAACTTGCGATATAACTTGTTCGTAAGTTTCTTGAACTCGCTGTCTGATTTGTTCTGTGGAAAATTGATAAATTGGGTCGATTGATACTACGGAATATCCTAATCCTGTCATTTCACTATTGAAGCTGGCCGGACCATCTCCACAACCGAGAATTTTAGTGTTCAAATCTGTTTCTGAGAGATTAAACATCAACTTATATTCTGCTAATGTTCTGCCCCAAGGTACAACTTCATTTAGTTTCATTAGCGTTTCTTCAAGCGAGAGAGAAATTAAGATGTACGTAAATAAGATAAATTAATTTAAGGTGCGTTACGCTTACAGAAGACCGCACCCGACAATTTACTTCATTTAGTTTTATAAACGTTTAGTTAAAAAATAACGCGAGTATCCAATTGGAAAATCTGGTAATTCTCTAAAGATTACGTAACCGTGTTTTTGGTAAAAACCTAAAGCTTGAAAGCTGAAAGTATCCAAATAAACGCTTTGACACCCATATTGCTTGCCTTTTGTTTCAGCCGCAACTAGTAGTTTGCTACCGTAACCGGAATTGCAAATTTCTTCTTTAATCCATAGCATTTCAATATATAACCATCCTAAGTAAGCTTCACCAATTAACCCACCGATAGTTTCCCCAGCAGCGTTATTTATGGTAAATACTATCGGTTTATAGTTATCTGTACCGACTTGCGAACGATTAAACGCGACTAAATTACTGCGAATCGCTTGAATGGCTTCGGGTTGAGGGTTTTCTTGAAAAGAAATTACATAATCCATATTTATACCAATTTGATTAATAATTTCGTGGGGACGCGATAAATATGTAATGAGACGCGATAAATATGTGATGAGACACGATATATCGCGTCTCTACATTATTGATTTACTGTAAATAATTTTTTCACAATCAATAATCTAATTGCATCAAATCCATCCATCGGTTAGAAGCGGATATTTGTAAAATTATGTATTGTGAGGCTGGTTGCTGATTTAAATAGTACGAAAAACAAGGAAAAAAGTTTGTGGTTCCAATTCGTGATGATAATCCGACGACAATCACCCCATATGTAACTTTTGGGCTGATTGCGGCTAATGTTTTGGCATTTCTCTATGAATCGAGTCTCCCTCCACGATATCTAGATGGCTTCTTGCACTTATTTGCAGTTGTACCGCGAGAATTAACTTTAAGCTTTGGTGGCGCTGTAATTAACCAGCCAATTCCAGAGTGGGTAACATTAATTACTTCGCAATTTTTGCATGGGGGCTTGTTGCACCTGGGCGGAAATATGCTATTTCTCTGGATTTTCGGTAATAACGTTGAAGATAAGCTCGGTCATGTCAAGTATCTAATTTTCTATTTAGGATGCGGTATTCTCGCTTCGATGACACAGTGGTACTTTGCCCAAGGTTCAAATATACCGAACTTAGGAGCAAGTGGTGCGATCGCAGGTGTAATGGGCGCCTATATTCTCCGCTTTCCCAAAGCTGAAATTCTCGGTGTTGTTCCTTTAGGAATATTTTTCCCGACTTTCCGCGTCCCTGCGTATTTCTTCTTGGGTTTTTGGTTTCTCCAACAGGGATTTTACGGTGTAGCTAGTCTTGAAACCACAACCAATATCGGGATGGAAAGCGGTGGTATTGCTTACTGGGCACATGCTGGTGGTTTTGTATTCGGTGCCATTCTCGGTCCAATACTAGGTTTATTCAACGATAAAAAATCTGAAGAAGATTATTTATATAGATAAAGGGTTAATTGTCAGTTGTCAGTTGTCATCTGTCAGTTGTCAATCGTGATTTGTCCTTGGACTATCTCCCCCTCCTCACCATCTCCCCTTCCCCCC
>CAXTCQ010000255.1:0-11980 GCA_964242965.1 uncultured Calothrix sp.
CCCCATCTCCCTACTCCCTACTCCCTACTCCCTACTCCCTTATTTAATCGTTGGTACAAAGTCGCAGCACCAATACGACTATCAAAGCGTTGGATAATTGTTTCGCGTCCGTTGCTTCCTAGTTGAAGACGCAATTGCGGATTTTCGATTAGTAATGTTAAGGCATCAGCTAAAGCCTTATCATCACGGGGTGGAACCAATAACCCATCATGGTTATTTGTAATAATTTCGGCAACCCCTCCTGCATTTGTACCAATTGTCGCTACTTCCATTGCCATCGCTTCCATGTATACCACTCCCAACGGTTCCGCATGACTGGCAAGTACAAATGCATCAGCTTGCTGCATTTGTTCGATAATTTGGTCTTCAGATAAAGAACCTGTAAAGTCAACGAATTCTGACAAATCAAGTTGATTAACCAAAGCTTTGAGGTTATCCAATTCCGACCCCGCACCAATTACATTTAATTTGACTCTTTTCCCTGCATCAATAAGTTGTCTAATTGCTTGAATTAGAGTTTTATGCCCTTTGCTTGGGTGTAACCGCCCAACTGTTACGATTTGAAATCGATTTGCATTATCTCGATTCTTAAAATTATTATGTTGCGGTATCCATTTTGTGGTATCAACACCAATACCCCCTAAAATTACCTGCTCCGGACGTAAGTGTGGGTAATCGCGGCGAACTTCTTCTAATAACCATTTGGTAATTGCAACAGTAAAATCAGCTTCAGTAAATTTAGATGCTAAAGCGCCACCCCACCACTCCAAATTAGCATTCAATGTCAGCGAATAAGGTATACCCGTCAGGCGTTTGAGCATCATTGCTAATATTGCCGAATTAGCACAACTGTGACAGTGTAGATGTTCGATACCTCTTGCCGAAGCTTCACGAGCAAATATACAAGCAATCAAAACTAATGGTAAGGTGGAAAGCGATCGCTTATTCTCAACTTGAATTATTAAAGCCAGCCAAATCGACTTTATCAAACCTAAGGGGCTGGTAAAAATGGCCCATAAAATTGTTTTAAAAATTTCTAGAAAACTTGGTTTCCACAAATAGTATGTTTCGTTTTCAGCAAATTGGGCAAACCCATGACGCGCTTTGATGTCGGGTGAAGGACGCTTTGTTGAAAAAATATCAATTTGCGTTTCCCACTCGCGCATGTGACAAATTTCGCGCCACATCCATATATGTGTTTGCCCTGGAAATTCTGGAATTAAATAACCGATTCGCATTTTTAAGAGTAGAAAGTTAGGAGTTAGGAGTTAGGAGTTAAGAATTAGGAGTTAGGAGTTAAGAATTAAAAGTTAGGAGTTAAGAATTAGAAGTTAGGAGTTAGGAGTTATACCGTTTTTATATGAAGATACATATTATTAGCCTGCTTACAGCAGGCTTTGTTCTAGTTAGCCCTATAGGGCGGTCTGTGCAGCTTCACACGGAATTGGTATTAGAAGTTAAAAAATTTTCAACTCAGTACTTTTTCTATAATACAAAGTTGGGTTACGAAGAAAGCTCCACCCAACCTACAAACTACAAACTACTATAGACTACTAATTTTATACTCTTAACTCCTAACTTCCTACTCCCTACTCGCTAATATTAAATATTCATTTTGACTAAACTTTTAACTAAATTCTCATATTTTTGTACGGAAATATTCGCTTTTGCTGATATCATTACCGCAATATCTTGGGGGAGATTTTCTATAAAAAACTTCTCCAATTCTGCATCTGACATTTCATCTGTAAACCAATATTCGTGGCAAATTCGTCCTGAATCATAATAATGTCCAATTGGCTCTTTCAAAATCTGGTCAACAAAAACTCCATAAATTACGTATTCCGATAAATTCCAAGCACTACACACCGTTTCAATCCACCCGCGTCCGGAAACGACTTCAATGTGTTGATACAACTTTAATAAATTGTCGCGTCTCCAAGTCATAATCTGACCGATATAACCGGGTACGGGAGGAGTTGCATCCGGCAAACCAAGTAACCTATGTGCAGTTTGATGCCATTTATTACCAATTGCAGTTTGTGTTGCGATTTGCGCGGGAATACGAAATAGCCGCACGTTGCCATCTTTAAGAAAATTTTCCTGGTCAAATGGGCGGATAAAAGCAACGTCGGAATCAACAAAAATAAAAATATCTTCTTTGAGAAATTCAGCGGTTGCGAGTTTAATAATTTGTTGAATTATCCAGCCGCGAACTGCAATATGTTTGAAGCTTAACCACCAATTTTCAACTAATGGTAGGCGTTGAATCCAAATAGGAAGTATGGACTCGACGGGAATAATTTCGGTGTTGGACTTTTGCAGCTTTTGAAATAAAGGTAAATCGCGTTTGGGAACAATAATATAGTGTTTTATCGATGCAGGTGCAAACGCTTCAATGCTCCAACTAAGTAATTTACACCGTTCAAAATCTGGTGCGTAACTTGGAGTAATAATACAACAATTCTGCATGAGAAGGGAGTAGGGAGTAGGGGGAGTACGGGAGGAAGCAAGTAGGGGGAGGAAGTAGGGAAGGAAGGAAGTAGGGAAGGAAGGAAGTAGGGAATAGAGTAAGAATTCTTTGTTTTACCTTTTACCTTTTCCCCTTCTTCCCCTACTCCCTACTCCCTATTCCCTATTCCCTTTCAGTACGAATCCAAACTTTCTGAGGTTGGATTAAGAATTTCAAGTACAGCGGAATCTTCCAGATTATATAAAATGGCACTGCAAAAAGTTCGCGTAAGGGTAAGTCGGAACGGGCAAATTTTGCCCAGGAAATTAAAATTGCCGCGAATAGGAGTACCCCCGCAGATGCGGCGATCGCACAAGCCATTCCCAAAGGCAGTATCGCACTCGATATCCACTGTGTTGTTACTACTGTGCTTAGTAGTGAAGCGAACATTACTCCGAACCAAATGACAGCAAACAGCGATAGCGGTGGAATACACAAATCAAGGGCACTTACGAGTAAGTCAAAGCGCTTTTGACGTGACGCAGCGCTAATAAGCTGAGGAACGTATGTAAGTAAAGTTTGCAGGTGTCCGTGTTCCCATCGGGTACGTTGACTTTTGGCAGCAGATGTGTTGCTAGGCAAGTTGCCAATAACTCGTGCATTGGGGCAAAAAGTCGATGGGTAGCCGATGATATTCAAATCAAAGCCAAGTTTCATGTCTTCTACTATGTCGGAACTGGCAACGTTGACGGAACGAATTACCGACCAAGGGAAAGCCATTCCAGTCCCAACAAGCAAGCACGATATTCCCAATTGCTCCAATCCGCGAGAACGAACGAGATTTTTGACTTTGAAGGCAAAAGCCGAAATCGAATCTTTGGGACTAGGTTGACTTGGTTTTGCCATCAAATAAGTGGCTTGAACGGGTTTATTCGATGCTAGAGCTTGTTGGGTTAGGAGTGCGATCGCGTTTTTATCTACCTGACAATCAGCATCAATGAATACTACTACCTCTGGTGGGTCTGAGACGAGAAATTCTAATCCACAAGAGAGCGCGTATCCTTTACCCTGTCGCTGCAAGTCTTGCCGCTCAATGACTAGAACTCCAGCATTCCGAGCAATTTCAGCCGTCGCATCGGTACAATTGTCGGCTATAACTACAACTTTATGGTGGGGTTTTAACGCAGATTTTAAACTCTTGATTGTTTGATTAATTACAACTTCTTCGTTGTGAGCGGGAATCAAAACTGCAATCTTGGTGTTTTGCCAATCGCTACTGTTTACTTTAGAAGCGATCGGAAACGTCGCTGCAATACACTCCACAAGTAAAACAACACTTAGAATCAATAAACCAAATGCGCTAACCGACAACACAATTTCAACACATAAAAGCACCAATTGATTAATAGACATAAATATAGCTAGGTATCTAATGCCAAATTTGGCTTATCGGACTTTAATGAATCAGACGATTTATCAATTATTCGTGCCGGAATGCCAACAGCTGTCGCACCCGGTGGGATATCACATAGAACTACCGCATTTGCACCAATAGCCGCATCATCCCCAATGGTAATATCACCAAAAATTTTCGCACCGGCTCCAACGTTAACGCGCTTACCCAACTTAGGAGCATCCAAGGGACTCTCTAAATAACGGTTTCCCAAAGTCACCCCCTGACGAATAATACTGTCATCGCCAATCGCACTGTATCCATGAATAACTATCCCACTTTGATGTTCAATAACCACACGTCGTCCTAGTTCTACCGTGTAAGGCAATTCAATCCCGTAAGTGTTGCGAATCTTTCTAAAAAGCATTTTATAAATAATGCTCAAAGGAGCGCGTAAAAGTTTCGGCTCAACCTTCATCCGCCAAACTCCAAACCGATGCACAGCTACCGCTCGAAATCCTGGCTTTGTCCAATCGCGTCCGTGCGCTATCCAGTCTTCTTTGATTTGTTGCCACATTTTAGGGAGTGAGAAGTGAGGAGTTAGGAGTGAGGAGTGAGGAGTTAGGAGTTAGGAGTTAGGAGTGAGGAGTGAGGAGTGATGAGTTAAGCTTGATAAGTTGAAAATTGTTTTTGACTTATATAATTCCTGATTTTCAACTCTTAATTCCTAACTCCTAACACAATAACTCTTAACTCTTAACTCTTAACTCCCTACTCCCTACTCCCTCCCACAGTATCAACTCGCTCCACACTACTGGGTCGGGAACTGTTGTAATAAAAGTAGTTGTCTGGTTCGTGTTTAATATTGACTCCATTTGCGATAATGCCGAGAATGTTTGCCTCCGAACGCGCTAGTAGAGACTTAGCTGCCGCTGCACTGACAGAATCGGCGACACCAGGACGGACTACTACCAAAACACCATCCGCTACTTTACCTAAGACTGCGGCATCAGCAGTTCCCGCTAGGGGTGGTGTATCAAAGATGATGTAATCATACTGTTGTGACAAGGTATGAGTTAATGCTGTCATACTCTCAGAATCAATCAAAGCTAGTGGATTAGGTGGAATGACTCCAGCAGTCAATACTGATAAATTGCGCGTCACCGTCTGCACGCAACGGCGAACTTCATCTTGACCAACAATAATATTACTCAACCCAGTCAAATTCATTACTCCCCACAGGTGATGTTGCGAGGGATTACGCATATCTGCATCGACGAGTAATACTCGTTTTCCTGCCTGTGCAAACGATGCTGCTAAGTTGGCTGAAACCTCTGATTTGCCTTCACCTGGAACCGAACTGGTGATGACAATAGTGCGAACTTTTTTATGGCTAATGAATTTGAGGTTGGCTTGAAGCATTTGATACGCTTCGTGAATTACCGAACGCGGTGAAGTCGCTACGATTACTCGTTGTGAGGCTCCTTCAAGGGTTGTTTGTTCGATAGCGCTGTTGGTGTCAAATTTAGGAATTAATCCGAGTAGGGTGTATCCAAACAACGCTTGAGCTTCTTTGACTGTTTTAAGCGACCGATCGATTAAATCGATAAAGAAGGCAGCCGCGACACCAAGCAATAGTCCGACAAATCCCCCACCTGCTGCTAAGTAGATGGTCATTTTCGAGCGAACTGGTTGGGTAGGAACAATCGCATTTTGAATTATACGGGCATTGCCGACAGTTTGGTTTTCGGCAACGCGGGTTTCTTGAAAACGGGAGAGAAGTTGTTCGTAAGATTTTTGAGCGACTGATAGCCGTCGTTCTAAGTTGCCTTGTGTTTTCTCTAAATTCGGGATGAAATCAGCGCGTTTTTTGTAAGAACTATATAGGTTCGTCAAAGTTTGGACTTTATTTTCCAAACCCAATCGCAGTGCTTGTAATCGAACGAATTCACCTACAAGTTGCTGTTTCAGTTCGCCTAGCTGCAATTTTCCAGGGGCAATTTTGACGTTACTGCCTAGAGTTTGACTAATACGTCGTTGTAGTAATGAGTTGAGGGCGATTTCTTGTTCCTTAAGACTAACGATAGCGGGGTTATTGCCTGTGTAGCGAGTTTGTTCGGTAGCGAGTTTGCTTTGGACTTTTTGCAATTCACCGAGAACTTCTTGGATACCGGGAATCAAGCTGAGGGAAGTGATATCAACCGTGCGCTTTGCTTCACCTTGTAAATTCACTTGAGATCGCAATTCGGCTTGTTGCGAACTTACCTCTGCTAGTTGCCCCCGTGCCAAGTTTAGTTCTTTATCGATTTCAGATATTGTTTCAACTGCGGCTTTCGATTCATCAATCAAATTAATAATTTGGTTTTGAGCTTTAAATCGCCGCAATGCTTCGGCTGTTGTCTCTAATTCCTCTTTGGCACGGGGAAGTTGTGCTTCGATAAATTTACGCGCATTGGAGGTTTCCGAACGGTTATGCTCAATGTTGTTGGCAACATACGATTTCATGACTTGATTGATTACCGCTGCTGCCTCTTGAGGACTATCGGATACGTAGGAAACATTAAGTACATCGGTTCCAACAACAGGCTCGATCTTGATTTCCAGTGACTCTGGAAGCAAGAGATTGCCTTTGCGATCGCGTAGGTTAAGTTTTTCAATTACCGCTTGCAAAATTGGACGCGACTGCAATATTACAGCTTGGGTCGATAGCGGATTCGCTTCGCGTCTAACACTTTCTAAATCCCCAGTTTTTTCTCCGATTCCCGTTAAAGATGAAGTCCGGTTAACTTGAAACAGTAGCTTTCCAACCGCTTCATAGTTAGGTCGTTGCAGCGACACGGCAAATGCCGACAGCGCGGTTGATGTCAAAAAAATTCCCGATGCTAATAACCAGCGTCGTTTCAAAACCAGCCAATAATTGTGAAGGTCTATCTCTTCGGAATAGTTTTTCTTCTCCATACAAGTTACTTATTTACGAATGGAATTTTTGACCCACTAAATTGGGGAAATCAATGGGAACCGTTGATATTTAAGTTTAAACTTTCTTGATGTTTTCCATAATCGAAATTAAACTCGTAGTTGCTTTAATTTCAATCGCCGACCAAGGATTTTTGTACAACTGTAACTTTTGTTTTAATATCAACCAAAAAAACGGAACCGCACTCAAGAAATATCGCTTCCACAAGCGCCTTGGCTCCATTATCAACCTATAAAACCATTCCAATCCAATTTCGCTCATCCATTTTGGCGAGCGTTGAACGTTACCAGCTTCAAAATCAATTGTTGCACCAATTGCCAAGAATATATTGATATTTCTTAGCTGTTTCCGATACTTAGCAATCCACATTTCTTGCTTGGGAGCACCTACCCCTATTGCTAAAACTGTTGCCCCAGAGCCATTAATCATCTCAACTATTTTTTCACATTCCGATCCGTTTTGCTCGAAACCGAACGAAGGCGAATGAGCTGCGACAATTATATTTCTACCAATCTTGCTATTTATCCTCTTTTGTGCCTCTTGCACTACTTCTTGCTCCGAACCCAGCAAAAATATTTTGATAGATTCGTCGTACTGGTAATAGCTATAAAATGCTGGAAATAAATCCGATCCAGATATCTTTTCTTGTATCGGTGTTCCCAAAAAGCTAGATACGTACATCAATACTTTACTATCACATACTCGGTAGTCGGCTTCTTGGTACACACCATAGAATTCCTGATTTTTCTGCAACTTCATAACGTGATCCACATTGGGAGTGAATACAATTCCACCACCACGAAGTCTTTCTAGAAGCTCTCTCATAGTAATGCTATGTATAGTTACATTTAGTAGGTTAATATGCATCATTCACCACTATCAAAACAAGTGATATTAAACGTTGATATATTTTTAGTGACTAGCCGATTGTCACTTGTTTGAAATAGGAAAACTACCAAAAAGTAAAAACCGCGTTTTTACTAAAATTTACATTGCTTTCACAGTAGCGCTTTTGAGTCGCTATACTTATGTTTATCCGGCAAAATCCTAGATGATGGCAAACACTTTTTTGATATCACTGATTCTCAGTAAAATCGAAAAAGTAAAACTACCGTCTCACAAAGCTTTCAGCGTTGGCTTTAGTGTTTCGTAAAAAGGGATAAAGTCGAGCTTAGAGGAAAGTCAAATCATCACTACTATTGATTTACGCTCGCTTCGACTTATTTCAATTTTAGGTACTAGCAGACAGTATTTATAGGTAAGACAGTACGATAATTTCGGCAAAATTTCCCCAAACTGATAAATATATCAATCTTTGCGGTTTACTGATTTGACCGACGAAGCGCTGCGCTTTGGTTTAAATCGGGAGCTTTAGTAAATACGTACTTGCTTCTCAACGCAACACTAAGGTCGTTTTAGCTAATGCAGATGAACTCGGTACAACAATAGTTGGGCTTAATGGTATTGTTATACACATATTTGCTATATAGTTAAGCTAATTCACTAGATTTAGTTTTTGCGATGCCATACTAGGACTTGCAGAGTGCAGAGTACTAATACAAGCTATTACATCCTAAATGCCATTAAATGTTTTTTGTGAGAAACGAATTCTCTCAAAAACGAAAAATAAACATTTTATACATGAATTCGGCGAAAAATTTTTAAGTACATTTACTGTTCGCTGAACTTTAATATATCTTTAATTTTAAGTAATTTCAAATAGTTACTGTGAAGCTAAGATGTAGAACGTAAGAAATTATCTTAAAGAATTTGTAAAGTTAGCGTTTTATATCCGGAATTTCCCGTAGGAAATTAATCTAGAGTATTTTCAAAAAAAAGATTATTAATATCTGATGAAAACCGATAGAAAAAACTATTCTTAAGTACATTTTGCACTTGAGAAAATAAATGCAGGCATTAGATATCATACTTGCAAATATCTATTAACTATCTAAAGTATTAATTTAACTAAGTAAGTCGGCGCGAAAAAACCTAACCTGTCCGCAGCGAACGCAGCTCCTTTGCAATACTGCTCGGTTAAGCTAAAAATACTAAAATTCGTAGGTTGGGTCGAGGAACGAGACCCAACAATCATAAGGCTTTGTTGGGTTACGCAAAGCCTCCACCCAACCTACAATCATTTTTATCTGAGCAGTATTGACACTATTCTTCCCCCTCTGGTTGCCACATAACGTGGAACCAGAGGAGGTAAAGCCTTGAGTTTAAATGTCGCAACTACGAATCCAGCTTTCGTTACTTTAGTAAACTATTCATCTAAAAGATCGTTATTCGGCGTTGGGGCAGCTACTTCCCATCCTAACTGAGGATCGACACTAGTAATGAAATACCCTTTATCAAGAACAACCTTACTACTGCTGCCGTCAATCTTCATACGCCAGATAGCATCCTCACCAGTAATATAGTTACGCCAGAGAATATCGGGAATTTGATCGCCGGTGAAATCAGCAGTCCCTTCGATTTCCCAACCTAGTTGAGGATTGATAGTAAGAATCGAACCTGTTTGAGTTGCATTGTAGTCGGCTCCAGATTGCATAATCCAGATTGAGTTTTCCCCGCTAGTATAGTTACGCCAGAGAATATCGGCTACGCCATCTTTATTAAAGTCTGTAGCATCTTCGATTTTCCATCCGTTTTCGCTTTTAGCGACACTACTAATCGAATAAGCATCCGTAGCTGGATTGAAGTATGGGTTCTGACCGCTGGCAGTACTATTCAACTTCCAAATTCGATTGTCACCTGTTTGGATATTGCGCCACAATAAATCTTTAATTCCGTCATTATTAAAGTCAGTCCAACCCTGAATAGCCCAATTAATGTCGGTTTCTGGTGTAATGAATTTAGTTGTATCGTTATTTAAGCTGAAACGGTTGCCAGTGGCATTCGCGTCATAATTAATACCCCAAATTGCATTCTCGCCAGTTCGGTAATTGCGCCAAAGAATATTAGCAGAACCGTCGTTATCAAAGTCGGCAACCCCTTCAATTTCCCAGTTTCTATCGGGAATTTGGAGAATAAAGTTAGTCGCAGCAGGATCGTAATCAAAACCATTACCAGTATCTCTCATTACCCAAATTGCATTCTCACCAGTTGTGTAGTTACGCCAGAAAATGTCAGAAATGCCATCTGTATTAATGTCGTAAACACCTGCGACTTCCCAACCTTGGTCTTGTACTTGTTGAATGAAATTAGTTTTCGAGTTGAGCGTAAAACCTGTGTCAGTAGCAGTGCTGTCGTAATCTAGAACCCAGATAGCATTCGTACCGTCATTGGAGTTACGCCAGAGGATATCGGGTCTGTTGTCTTTATTAAAGTCAGGTGTAGTTAATTGACTCCCCTGACCACTATTTCCCAGAGGATCGGTAGGACTCAGTGCGAGCGTAACGCTACCAGTAAGATTTAATCTTGGGTCATTGTCGAAACCGCCATACTCAACAATGTAACCTTTTGGTGTAAACTCATCGATTGGGCGATCGTTGCTAAGGTCATTCCACCGACCTAATGCAGGAGTTCCGTCGGCTTTTAAAATCCGGGAGTCACCAATAACATGCCCATAATCTTCACCTGTAGCACCACTGTCGTTTGGTTCACCAATCCTACCATCATCCCAATTTGTGTAGCTATCATTGACGCGGCTACCATTTACACCTCCACTCCAGAATGACTGCCCATTTTCTGGACCTGTTACCCATTTCCAGTCACCCTCTGTAACTTCGTCGCTTGCGCCAATCCATCCATTACCTTGGATTCTTGCATCGATAAACTGTTGTTCGGTCGCGCTAGTAATTGTGGCTAGATAACCTTTGATTCCAAAGTAGTTAAGACCATCAGCAGTATTGCGAGCATCTATCCACTTAACATTATTATTCTCAACAAATTGGTAGAAGTGTCCGTTTTCTGGGTTTGCGAGGAGGTTCCCCAGCGAGAACTGAATTGTACGGGCGTTTCCTGGATTGTTCCTGTCGTTATTTGTGTAAGTAACCTGTCGCAGTACCTCTTCATAGGTAGTAGGGGCAACATTATTACTTAAAGTCAAAACCCCGGTAGTCGGGTTGTAATTCCACTCGATACCGCTAACTGTACCGCTGTCGCTTGTAGAATTACCAACTGCTAAACGGTCTTTGCTAGCATCGAAGTTTTGGTCAATAAAGACTCTGGCACCATTAAAGTTGTCAGTACCGGAGATAGCCAAGTTAGGTGCAACAATTGCCGGTGCAGTACCGCTGTAATTACTGCTACCAGATACAGTCAGAGCCGGAGCAGCAGCGGTTGCACTTGGGAAACTCGCAGATGACGGAGATGAGGGAATCAGGTTGAGAGGGTCAAACTTGCCTGAAATTGCTGTAGCTTGACTATTCGTAATATCGGTTGTTAGGTCTTGTTGGAACGATTCATTCACAGGTTAATCCTCACCAAAATTTTTAATCAAACAAATTTCTTTTCAACGCCTGCCAATGTTTTTCTTACCTTGCAGAATCAACATCCAGCAGTCAGCAATCAATTAAAGCCCTGAAGTTTCATCAGGGAATGCACATACTAGACTTGGAGCGGCAAGATAATTTGAAAAAATCTACTGCCAAAGTACAGAAGATTTATTGTATAAAAAGACAAATTATGACTGGCGAATACTTAATTGCTCTATTAAGTACTACACATAGACTCTTCGGAAATGGATTATACGTTACGCACAATCCTTGTAAAGAAACGAAATAGGCGTATTCTCTACATTTTTTCCGAAGATGACCAACCCCGAAAAACATTAGGCGGTTAACATTTAATCACATTCTTTTGTAAAATGTAATATTCGTAACCCAAAATATGTAACAAAAGAACCATTAACTTAAATGCCAAAACCCAAGATAATTCGTAAGAAACATTTATCTAGGTAATTATTCCATACTTTTGGCTAGTGATTTCACTTAAGTTTGTTTAGTTAATCAAATGAAATAAATATATTTCGCAGTCATAATTGCTTAAATGCTTATACATTCCAGCATTTATGCTTAATCGGGTCGGAAATGCGAATTGAAATTACTTATCTAAGGGAAGGGAGTAGGGAGTTAGGAGTTAGGAGTTAGGAGTTAGGAGTTAGGAGTTAGGAGTTAGGAGTTAGGAATTAGGAATTAGGAGTTAGGAGTTA
>CAXTCQ010000256.1:0-11979 GCA_964242965.1 uncultured Calothrix sp.
TCCCCCTTCCCCCTTTCCCGTTTACTCTTTACTCTGAAGAGGTAAAGGTGTAATCAATGAGTACAAACGCTTTAGTTGGAAATAGTATATGGGGAAAAGAGCGCTTGACGACGATTGCAGCACATGTAAGCAAGATAGTTATTTTGTTATTAGCATTGTCGGGGTGTGCTGGTACAAACTTCAACTTGTCCTCGGTGACATGGAAGACTTATACCAATTCGCGTTACGGCTTTGAATTTCCTTACCCTAGTAACTGGACTACCTTACCACCACCAGAGAATGAGGATGGAGTTGTGTTTGTAGCGCCACATAACCAATCTGTAGAAATTCGCGGTTGGGCAGGTAATCGATTATCGGATCTCGCAAGCAGGGGTAAAAAGGTTAAACAATCGGTTAATTCAAATTTCAAAACATCGCAAGGCATGGAGGGTACATTAGTGGTCGAAGTCAACCCGCAAGTAGGTGCAATGACGTTGACATTGACTAAAGGGCAAGTCAAATATTACTGGCAGGGACGGTGTAAAAGTGAAGATTTTGACGAATATTACCGTTCCTTTTATTACATTGCTCAACAGTACCGCATTACAAATCCTAAGTCCTAAGTCATGAGTCGTAAGTAGAAATAAGCAAAGGAATCGAGAGAAAGAAAATTTTCAGGTCGCAAAAAGCACCAATTTTCTCTAATTCTAAAACTTTTAAAATTCCACAATAGTGGTTGAGAGGGGACACAAGGAATGGTAGATTTAGCTATCAGCGAGTAAAAACTGGTGAAAATGAAAGTCCTGGTTATTGGTGGCGATGGTTATTGCGGTTGGGCAACCGCACTGTATCTCTCAAATCGAGGTTATGAAGTCGGGATATTAGATAGCTTGGTGCGGCGGCATTGGGATAACGAATTGGGTATCGGAACCCTTACGCCTATCGCCTCGATTCAACAACGCCTCCAGCGCTGGAAAGATTTGACTGGTAAATCGATCGACTTATTTGTTGGCGATATTACCAATTATGAGTTTCTCACTAAAGCGCTGCATGAATTTGAGCCGACTACAATTGTCCATTTTGGCGAACAGCGTTCGGCACCTTTTTCGATGATTGACCGCGAACATGCAGTTCTAACACAAGTAAACAATGTTGTTGGAACCTTGAATTTGCTGTACGCGATGCGCGAGGATTTCCCCGATTGTCATTTGGTCAAGTTGGGGACAATGGGCGAATACGGTACGCCCAATATCGACATTGAAGAAGGGTATATCACAATCGAGCATAACGGGCGTAAGGACACGTTGCCTTATCCCAAACAGCCCGGTTCGATGTATCATCTCAGCAAAGTCCATGACAGCCATAATATTCACTTTGCTTGTAAGATTTGGGGCTTGCGGGCAACCGATCTGAATCAGGGTGTAGTTTATGGCGTTTTGACCGAAGAAACTGGAATGGACGAGATGTTAATTAACCGTCTTGATTACGATGGCGTATTTGGAACGGCGTTGAACCGTTTCTGCATTCAAGCGGCGATAGGACATCCTTTGACTGTTTATGGTAAAGGCGGACAAACACGCGGCTTCTTGGACATTCGGGATACCGTGCGGTGCGTTGAAATTGCGATCGCAAACCCAGCCCAACCTGGTGAATTTCGTGTATTCAACCAATTTACCGAACTATTCAGCGTCGGTGATTTAGCGCTGATGGTCAAAAAAGCTGGTAATGCAGTGGGGTTAAATGTCGAAATTAGCAACCTCGATAACCCTAGAGTTGAAAAAGAAGAACATTATTTCAACGCCAAAAATACTAAGCTACTCGATCTAGGATTGCAACCGCACTTCCTTTCGGATTCATTGCTTGATTCGCTATTGAATTTTGCAGTTAAGTATCAAAATCGCGTTGACAATCAGGAAATTTTACCGAAGGTGTCTTGGCATCGAAAATAGAGGGAGTAGGGAGTAGGGAGGGGCGGGTTTACCAGTATCTTTAAAATTATCAAACAAAATATCGGTGAACCCGCCCGTACAGGAGTTAAAAATATATTTATTTCTTAGTCCCTAGCACCTAATAGTCTGTTTCATTATTTACGAGGCATTAGTAGATCTATCCCCGACTTCTTTAAGGATACCGCTGGTGAATAGAGGGCGAGACCCCTCAATGACTTACAAGACCGCCCCAGGCTTCAAGCAGTAAGTGCTAATCAGAACAAAGCCTGCTGAAAGCAGGCTTCGTTTCGATTAGCCCTGCCATTCGATGGTAGGGCGGGATTTTGGGCATTCGATAAAGCCATATGTTACCAATACTGAGGGGTCTTACCCCTGATTCGTCAGCAGCATCCTTTAAGAAGTCGGGGATCTAACCCTCACGACACGGTCTCAATTAATGAAATAAACCATTATTTCCTATTCCCTATCTTTTATTATGAAACTCCTAACGCAAAATTATTTGACGACTATTAGCGATTTGCCTATTAATGGTCGTCATATTGTCGCGCAGTATGACGATAACTCGGTTGTTGTTTATCAAGCTTACCGTCCGGTGATTGGTAATTTTGCTGCGAATCATGGCTATTTTGGTGGAGAGTTTCAACTTGACCGCATGTCCTGGATAAAAACAAATTTTTTATGGATGATGTATCGTTCCGGATGGGGGACGAAGGAAGGACAAGAGGTTGTTTTAGCTGTGTGGCTTAAACGTAAGGCTTTCGATCAAATTCTGGCTGCTGCCGTTCATTCTAGCTATGCACTGGGAATATATGCTAGTCAAAGCGATTGGGAAAAAGCCGTTAAAAATTCCCAAGTCCGATTGCAGTGGGACCCCGACCACCATCCATCGGGTGCAAAATTAGAACGACGTGCAATACAGCTTGGTTTGCGGGGCGAATTCTTGACTGCTTATGCAGGGGATTGGATTTTGGCAATCGAAGATATTTCTGAGTTTGTGCTGGAACAACGTCAAAATATTCGGGCAGATTGTCAAGATTTGATTGTACCTGTTGAGAAAGTGTATCCTGTTTTAAATTGTGCGATCGCACAAAAACTTCAATTATCTACCAGTCTTTAATAGACCAAATAGCGGTATTCTCAAAATTGGTGGGAATAGGGAGTAGGGAGTAGGGAGTAGGAGTAGGAGTAGGAAAGAATACTCGTACATGCCGATTACCGATTACTTAATTCTCAATAATGCTTGACAAATAACCAATGACAAACGACTAATTTATGAGAATCGCCCTTTTCACGGAAACCTTTTTGCCCAAGGTCGATGGAATTGTGACGCGCTTAAGCCACACAGTTGACCACTTGCAACGTCATGGCGACCAGGTGTTGGTTGTTTGTCCTGAAGGTGGGATGACCGAATATAAAGGAGCAAAAATTTATGGTGTCTCCGGTTTTCCGTTGCCGCTGTATCCTGAGTTAAAAATGGCACTGCCACGTCCGGCAATTGGTGAAGCCCTGGATAATTTTCGACCGGATATTATCCATGTCGTCAATCCGGCTGTTTTGGGTTTATCTGGTATACTGCATAGCAAGTTACACGATATTCCACTAGTGGCTTCTTACCATACCCATTTGCCACAATACTTACAGCATTACGGTTTAGCGATGCTGGAGGGGTTGCTGTGGGAGTTGTTAAAATTAGGACATAACCAAGCCGCATTAAATCTCTGTACCTCGACAGTAATGTGCGAAGAATTAACCGCACATGGTATAGAACGGGTAGATTTGTGGCAGCGGGGAGTCGATACTGAGACATTTCATCCAAGTTTAGCTAGCGAAGAAATGCGATCGCATTTGACCCAAAATCACCCGGAAAGCCCTTTATTGTTGTATGTGGGTCGGCTTTCGGCAGAAAAAGAAATCGAACGTATCAAGCCGATTCTCGAAGCGATTCCCGATGCGCGATTGGCATTGGTAGGTGATGGACCTCACCGTCAAGCATTAGAAAAACACTTCGCTGATACCAATACGTTTTTTGTTGGTTATCTAAAAGGAGTCGAATTAGGTTCGGCATTTGCTAGTGCGGATGCATTTATTTTCCCGTCGCGTACCGAAACTTTAGGATTAGTGTTACTCGAAGCGATGGCAGCAGGGTGTCCGGTAGTAGCAGCGCGTTCGGGCGGTATTCCTGATATTGTTACAGATGGGGTAAATGGATATTTGTTTGCACCCCAAAGCGATGATGCTGGTGCTATAGCCGCAACAATTCGTTTGCTTGAAGAGAAACAAGAACGCGAAATTATTCGTCAAAATGCTCGAAGCGAAGCCGAACAATGGGGATGGGCAGCTGCAACACGCCAGTTGCAAACCTATTATCAACAAGTAGTTTATTCGCAATTACGAAAAATTGCAGCATGAATTCAGGAAATTAAGCAAATTTTCTTGAATAAACTACTGATATATTATGAGCGACACAGGTGGTAATGTTTCTATCTGTGTCTATCTATGTGTATTAAAATTACAAATATCCTATATTCTAAAGGCTTGAGGTATTGAGGGCGCAAAAACCTCTAATAATTGAATGTGTCAATTTTAGCATTAAATAATTTATGGAAAGAAAAATCCAACAGCGCATTTATTAAGTAAAACGTTAAAACCGCTATATCGGTAATTCCTGTCTCCTACCTCCTGTCTCCTATAAATCTAAAATAAAAAATTCCCATGACACTCCCCAGTCCAGGTAGCGTCTTGGCTACATTAACTGAGTTAACACAAGTCAATCGTACCCACGCACTTTTACGTCGCGTTAAAGACCTTTCGGTTACAGAATTTGTTTGCTTACTCGACTTCATCACTGCCGAATTCCAGCAATTTTTGCGGGCAATTGAACTAATCAATAATGAAGCCCTCGAAACCATGCTAGAAAAGGTTTTAGAGGCAATAACGCTCAAAATCGGTCAAATTCTCCAAGCCGAACACACAACGATTTTTCTTGTTGACAACGACAAAGGTCAGCTTTGGTCAAAGGTTGCCCAAGAAAACGTTCATAAACCGTTAGAAATTCGCACTCCGATTACTGTTGGTATTCCCGGACATGTTGCAAGTACTGGCAAGTGCCTTAATATACCTGATACTGTTAATCATCCGTTATTTAGTCCCGAACTTGAAAAACAAATGGGGTACAAAATTCATAATATTTTGTGTATGCCCATTTTAAGTAGTAAAAATGAAACAGTAGCAGTCGTTCAACTAGCAAATAAAACAGGAGATACTCCGTTTGACCAAGAAGATGAAAGAAGATTTCGTGACTTTGCTGCGTCAATAGGAATTATTCTCGAAAGTTGCCAATCATTTTATGTTGCTGCACGCAACCAACGCGGTGCAACTGCACTTTTACGGGCAACACAAACACTAGGGCAAAGTTTGGATTTGGAAGCAACTTTGCAGATAGTTATGGAACAAGCCCGCATCCTCATGCAAGCTGACCGCAGTACGCTTTTTTTACATCGAAAAGAAATGAGTGAATTGTGGACAAAAATTGCCACAGTAGATGAGGAAACTGAGATGGAAGTTCGGATTCCATCAAATAAGGGAATTGTTGGATATGTGGCATCGACGGGTGAAGCGTTGAATATCCCCGATGCCTACAAAGACCCGCGTTTTGACCCAACTACCGATAGAAGAACTGGGTATGTAACTCGAAATATTTTATGTTTGCCCGTGTTTAATTCGGCAAATGAATTGATTGGAGTCACGCAATTAATAAATAAGCACCAAGGAAGTTTTTCTGCCTCGGATGAAGAATTTATGCGGGCATTTAATATTCAAGCCGGAATTGCACTCGAAAATGCTCGATTGTTTGAAAGCGTCTTGTTAGAAAAACAATATCAAAAAGATATTTTACAAAGTCTCTCGGATGCGGTGATTTCCACCGATATGGGAGGACGAATTGTGACGATTAACGATGCGGCATTAGAGTTATTAGGATGCCCTTTGAATGAAACTCACGGCAAGAATAATAAACCATTATGGGAACATAATTTAATCGATCGTTTAGTTTGGGACGTAGTGCCAATTGATAATTTACAAATACGGTTGGAAGATAGTTTGAAAACTGGAGCAAGACACTATGTCCCCGAACAAAGTTTGACCGTAGGAATAAATACTGTTATTAGTGAGGAATTATTAGTTAAAAATGGAACTTCTGATTCAACATATTCAAACCATTATTCAATCTTAGCTGTACGCGATCGCAATAACCCAGATAAATTTATTCCCTGGAATCACCCTCTTACTCCCCAATCACAATTCCTTAAATCTAGCCAAGTTCAACATATTGAACGCAGTATAAATTTAACTGTAAACCCCCTCACCAATCCCGAAGGTGGTGTTAGGGGTGGACTTGTGGTTTTGGAAGATATCAGCCGCGAAAAGCGCATGAAAACGACGATGTATCGTTATTTAACCCCCCACGTCGCCGAACAGGTGATGGCTTTGGGTGAAGATGCGTTAATGGTAGGGGAACGTAAGGAAGTCACAATTTTATTTTCAGATATAAGAGGATACACAACGCTTACGGAAAATCTCGGTGCGGCAGAGGTGGTATCGCTGCTAAATCAATATTTTGAAACGATGGTCGAAGCGGTTTTTAACCACGAAGGTACTCTCGATAAGTTCATCGGGGATGCTTTGATGGCAGTATTTGGTGCCCCTTTACCCCTAATAGAAAACCATGCATGGAAAGCCGTACAAGCGGCGTTAGAAATGCGAAAACGACTCGAAGAATTTAACCTACGCCGAATCATCCAAGCACAACCCCAAATTCACATTGGTATCGGTTTGAGTTCTGGGGAAGTCGTTTCCGGTAATATCGGTTCGCACAAACGTATGGATTACACGGTAATTGGCGATGGGGTTAATTTGAGTTCGCGCTTGGAAGCCGTTACAAAAGAATATGGCTGCGATATTGTCTTAAGTGAATTTACTTATCGACTTTGCAGCGATCGCATTTGGGTACGACAACTAGATAAAATCCGCGTCAAGGGCAAACATCAAGCTGTAAATATTTATGAACTAATAAGCGATCGTACTACACCGCTCGATAGCATCACTCAAGATTTTTTATCGCATTACCACGCCGGACGCGCTGCATTTACATCGCGCAATTTCCAAGATGCAATTTTCTGCTTTGAAGCGGCTAAAACTCTTCGTCCCCAAGACCACGCGGTTAATATGCACCTCGAACGCGCTCGCAATTATCTTATTGAACCACCAGAAGAATCGTGGGATGGCGTATGGACGATGATTAGTAAGTAGTTAGCAGTTGGGGAGTTAGGAGTTAGGAATTGGGAGTTAGGAGCTGCCGTTAACACGCATTATATGACTTACGGCTTCATACTCTCATCAAACCTCCCCTCTTGCCTTCGTGTCCTTTGTGTCCCTTCACGGAGTTTACCCTCGAACCCTTCACTTCGTTCGAGGGTAAACTCCGTGAAGGGTTCGAGGGCAAGCCTTTATCGTTCGTTTTACGTTATTGCTTGTAAGTCCGACATTAGTGTAAATAGTCCCATTTGACAGGATTCTGACAATTTAGCCCATACCTTGAATCATATCGTTACACGCACGAAGCCCGCCTTAGTGCGGGCTAAAATTCTTGTACTCTTAACTCTTAACTCTTAACTCTTAACTCCTAACTCTTAACTCCTAACTCCTAACTCTCCCCCTCATCCCCACCAAATAGATTTTCGCCAATTTGCAACTCTTTTTTTGCGCGTTTCAATTGTTTCCACAATGCTTTAACTTGCTCGTATGCATCTTCTGGAGACATTTTACCCGAAGTCTCTAAGGCACAAATGAAGCTAATTCGTTGAGCAAATTCTTGCAAATTGGCATTAAAAACCAAATTTTCTGGTTTAACTTGACCGTAGTAACGGCTGCGAGGATAAAGAAAATCATCTTTGTCCACTTTTCATCTCTCCACTTAAGTTGAATTCTTTCTGTTTAACTTTCGACCTAAAACCGAATTGCCTACAATCGAATTTACTGCATCTGGGTCTTAGAATTATTAATAAAATTATTATTTAGCTTCGT
Source organism: uncultured Calothrix sp. (assembly GCA_964242965.1). Classification (GTDB taxonomy): domain Bacteria; phylum Cyanobacteriota; class Cyanobacteriia; order Cyanobacteriales; family Nostocaceae; genus JANNFJ01. The sequence goes on from CAXTCQ010000256.1 coordinate 8,010, forward strand.
TATGATTGTAAATAATCTTGCTCAACAAGACTACGTAAGTTTGATTCGTATGTACTATGGTTCCGGTGCGGCATTTTTTTATGAGATTAAACGTAGATAGACTATTTTTGTTGATGACTGAATTTGCCAGGAATATTTTGCTTGCAAGGGCTATTTTTCGGGTTGCGATGACTGAACGAACGATTAATGACTAATAATCAGTAACTAAAGATAAAATAGTTAAGCCTAAAAGCATCAAAGCTGCCAAACGTAAGAAATTAAACTTCCATCATGTCAGTTCATTCTAAATTATACGAAGGCAAAGCCAAAATTATCTACTCTACGGAAGATTCTGAAGTCTTGCTAGCCGACTTTAAAGACGATGCTACCGCCTTTAACGCTCAAAAGCGTGGTAGCATCTCGAACAAAGGAAATATTAACTGTACCATTTCGAGCCAGTTGTTTCAACAATTGGAAGCACTTGGGATTAAAACGCATTACATTGACAGTCCAGCCACAAATCAAATGCGGGTGAAGGCGGTCAAGATAATACCGATAGAAGTCGTAGTGCGGAATATTGCGGCAGGCAGTTTGTGCAAGACTACCGGACTGGCATTGGGGACAGTATTAAAAAAGCCATTGGTGGAATTTTATTATAAAAATGACCAACTGGGCGATCCACTTTTAACAAGCGATCGCATACTATTACTGGAACTAGCGACTCCGGAACAAGTAGACGCAATTACTCATCTAGCATTGCAAATCAACCAGTTTCTTGGCGACTTCTTTGAGAAATGCGACATTACACTGGTGGATTTTAAACTAGAGTTTGGTTTGGACTCGCATGGTCAGATACTGTTGGCAGACGAAATTAGTCCCGATACTTGTCGGTTGTGGGACAACTTAGCCGACGCAAACGACCCCGACCGACGGGTGTTGGATAAAGACCGCTTCCGTCGAGACTTGGGGAATGTAGAAAATGCCTACCAGGAGGTTTTGCATCGCGTGTTAAAAGCAGTGGAAAATAAAAATTGATTTGTTAGACACTTCGATGTCATTTGTTTTTCATCGCTTATAGTCAGTTAGGCATCAATTGTTAATTGTCGATTGTATATAACAAACATTGACTAATGACCGTTGATTAAGGACTAATGACTAATGACCAATGACTATTTTGTGATGGTGTGTGGACGTGAAGAGGAATCAAAATAAAATGCGCTTATCTCCCGTTTTGGCGACAGTGGTGGCAATTGCTGCCGCTTCTGGCACTTCGCTGAATGCAAACGCACAAACGACTCAAAAAAATTCAGGATCAAATTTCGACAAAGCTGTTATAATTCCCAACTCAGCAGCCGAAGGGCATCAAGGTGTTACCGTTTTGAGGGGTGCGAACTCCTTGAAAACAATACCAGCAACCGCTAGTACTACAACAGCCCAAAACGCTCCAACAATCAACCAAATACCGCTGGACGCACCCAAGAGAGTGCAGCTACCAGAACCGTTGCCCGATAATCAATCTCCAACTCCTCAATTTGAGAACAGCGTTCCAGCCAATCCACAAAACAGTAATCAACAGCAAATACCTACTCCTGGGCAAACAGTTCCCAACCCAACTCTTCGCAGCACCCCATTACCTAATAACGGGCAGCAAAGCCAACCAAATCAACAAACTCAACCAGTCCCTTTACCTGCCCCGCTTCCCGATAATCCTGGTGAAACTCAGCCACCCGCACCAATATTGACACCAGGAAATAATCAACCTGGGCAGGAAAATACTAATCCCGGAACGAATCAATCTCCAGATCCAAGTTTCGGTCAACCAAATCCCGGAACGAATCAATCTCCAGATCCAAGTTTTGGTCAACCAAATCCTGGAATTAATCAATCTCCACAAAGCCCAAGTTTCGGTCAACCAAATCCCGGCACGAATCAATCTCCACAAAGCCCAAGTTTCGGTCAACCAAATCCTGGAACAAATCAATCTCCACAAAGCCCAAGTTTCGGTCAACCAACACCGAATCCTGGTGCTGCCGACCCTCGCGTTCTCGTTTCCGAAGTTGTTGTTCGACCCCAAAACGGACAACTCGCACCCGAACTCGAACAACAAGTTTATCGAGTCATTCGCACATCTGCTGGACGAACGACAACGCGATCGCAACTCCAAGAAGACATCAACGCCATTTTTGCAACGGGGTTCTTCTCGAACGTCCAAGCGCAACCTGAAGATACACCATTAGGTGTCCGTGTTAGTTTTGTCGTTCAGCAAAATCCAGTTTTAAGCAGGGTACAAATACAGGCAAATCCAGGCACAAACGTCGCTTCAGCATTACCCGCCAACGCAGTCGATGAAATTTTTAAAGAGCAGTACGGTAAAATTCTTAACTTACGCGACCTTCAAGAGGGGATAAAAACGTTAACCAAACGCTATCAAGACCAAGGATACGTTTTAGCAAATGTCATCTCAGCACCTCAAGTCGCCGAAAACGGGGTTGTCACCCTACAAGTGGCTGAAGGAGTAGTAGAAAATGTTCGCGTGCGCTTCCGTAACAAAGATGGTCAAGAAACCAACGACAAAGGCGAACCGATCGAGGGACGCACTCAAACTTACATTGTCACCCGCGAACTCGAGCTGAAGCCAGGAAAAATCTTCAACCGCAACATCATCCAGAGAGACCTGCAACGGGTATTCGGGTTAGGGCTGTTTGAAGATGTCAACGTTTCCCTCGACCCAGGTAGCGACCCCAGCAAGGTTGACGTAGTTGTGAATGTAGTGGAACGCAATAGCAGTTCTGTTGTACTAACTGCGGGTATTAGCTCTGCCAGCGGTCTGTTTGGTACGATTGGCTATCAAGAGTCAAACTTGAACGGCAGAAATCAAAAATTAGGGACAGAATTTCAACTTGATACGCTTGGCGGTTTGCTATTCGACGTGCGATTTACCGACCCTTGGATTGCTGGCGACCCTTACCGCACTTCTTACACCGTCAATGCCTTCCGCCGTCAGTCGATTTCATTAATTTTTGATGGTAAAGACGATAACATCGAGACATTTAACCCTAGCGACCCATTTAACAATAATGATGATAACAGCCGCCCTCGCGTTACACGTACAGGTGGCGGTGTTACCTTTACACGTCCATTATCAAAAAACCCATTTAGAGCTTCCGAATGGATCGCTTCTGCGGGGTTTCAATACCAGCGGATATCAACACTTGATGCCGATGGCGACATCCGTAGAACCGGACGAGTTAACTCAGACCCCAACACCGAAGTTCAATTGACTTCCTCCGGTACTGGAAGTGATGATTTACTTTTGTTTCAAGTCGGGGCATCGCGCGATCGCCGCAATAACCCTCTCCAACCTACCAGCGGTTCTTTGTTTCGTTTCGGCGTAGACCAATCAGTACCAGTTGGGCTAGGAAGCATCTTTTTGACTCGATTGCGGGGTAGCTATAGCCAATACGTCCCCGTCAGATTTACCAACTTCAACAAAGGTCCCCAAGCACTCGCATTCAACGTTCAAGCTGGAACAGTACTAGGTGATTTGCCTCCCTACGAAGCCTTTTCTCTTGGTGGTAGCAACTCGGTTCGCGGCTATGAAGATGGTGCCTTAACTAGCGGACGCAGCTACTTACAAGCGACCGTCGAATATCGGTTCCCCGTTTTTTCCGTCGTTAGCGGCGCACTCTTCTTTGATTTTGGTAGCGATTTCGGCACTACTACCCGTCCCGCAGAAGTCCTCAACAAAAATGGTACTGGCTACGGTTACGGACTTGGCGTGCGCGTACAATCTCCCCTTGGTCCCATCCGTATCGATTATGGTATCGCTGACGACGGCGAGAGTCGGATTAACTTCGGTATTGGTGAAAGGTTTTAGTTAGGAGTTAGGGAGTAGGGAGTAGGGAGTAGGGAGTAGGGAGTAGGGAGTTAAGAGTTAGGAGTTAGGAGTTAGGAGTTAGAAGTTGAAAGTTAATAATTTCCTCTCCCCTAC
>CAXTCQ010000257.1:0-11965 GCA_964242965.1 uncultured Calothrix sp.
CCCTTCTCCCCTCCCCATCTTCTCCTACTCCTTACTCCCCTCCCCTGTTATTCTCGTTACAGAAATGGGTAACTTGTAATAGATAGAGTATATTTGTGTGTGGCAAAAGGCACAATCAAAACTGCGATGAAGTCTGTAGCGGACGCTCCCAAACCTAGATTTAATACTCAAGAAACTCCACCAGTAGTCCTTACTTCTGAGTTGCGAAAGGTATATAAAACCGGCTTTTTTATGAATCAAAAAGTCGTATCGCTCAAAACTTGTTCGTTAAAGGTCTACAAAGGGGAAACCTTTGGATTGCTAGGACCGAATGGTGCTGGTAAAACGACGTTGTTAAAACTGTTACTTGGAATTATTCGTCCCACGTCGGGACGGGGTTTATTATTGGGAAAACCATTAGGCGATCGCACTGTCAAGGAACGCATCGGTTATTTACCCGAAAATCCTTATCTATACGACTTTTTGACAGGTTGGGAGTTTTTGCAGTTTGCTGCGGGATTATTCCAAATTCCCAAAAATATCCAGCGTCAGCGTATCCCACAATTATTGGAATTAGTCGGGTTATCGCAAGCAGATGCAAAGAAAAAGCAAATGCGACGTTACAGTAAGGGGATGTTGCAGCGCGTTGGAATGGCTCAAGCTTTGATTAATGACCCGGAATTGGTATTTTTAGATGAGCCAATGTCGGGTTTAGACCCGTTGGGACGTTACCAAATGCGGGAAACTATCCTGAAATTGCAAGCTGAAGGCAAGACGATTTTCTTTAACAGCCACATTTTGAGTGAGGTTGAGCAGATATGCGATCGCGTGGCTATTCTTGCCAGGGGTGAGTTAATTTGTGCGGGTTCGCTAAATGAGTTACTCGGCACTACAAGCACATATCATGTTAGAGGTCAAGGGGGAGACTGGAATGTGGTGAAAAAATGGATACCCAATGTACAGTTTAACGCTGAAGGAAATTGGCAAGGCGAATTAGAAGGCGATTATTATGATTTTATGGCGAGTCTGCGCTTGATGGGAGCAACTATCATCTCGATGAATTTATCGCGTCCTACCCTCGAAGAATTTTTCATCCAGCAAATCAAATCATGAATCATTTGGGTGGGATTTCCCGCCCTTTCTCCTATATTTGTATGAATAAATCTTCTATTAAACATCATTTCAAAACGCATTTAACCCGAACTAACTATGTTAATTGCTAAAATATCAAAACCTTCCTAAGTAGGCTGTTTACTATATGTATACAGGTATGATTCCTAGTTACGAGTCATTTAATACTGATATATTTAAGTTAAGTCAGAGTGGAGATAAATACTATGACTACAAGCATTGAGCGCACGGTAATACCCTCTCCTTTCCCAGACCATAATCAGCTACCAGATGAAGATGGAACTTTTGTGAAAAATTTTCAGGAGCATCCTCAAAGCCTTATCTTAACAGACTCAATCGGACCCGTTTTAGAAAAAATTCATCCTGATGGTCAATATATCATCGGGCAAGATTGTGGGATTTATTGGAGAGAAACTGAACCTCCAGAAAAAGGTGCTGAGGCTCCGGACTGGTTTTATGTTGGTAACGTACCCCCAACATTGGATGGACAAATTCGACGTTCTTACGTACTTCGGCTTGAATATATTCCACCCTTAATCGCTTTAGAATTTGCGAGTGGTGATGGTTCCGAAGAAAGAGATAAAACTCCCTTATCGCGTTCAGCGGAGGGTGAAAAAATTAAACCAGGAAAATTCTGGGTTTACGAACGTATTATCCACATTGCCTATTATGGTATCTACGAAATTAAAACAGGCAAACTAGAAGTTTACAACTGGGTCAACGGTTCCTATCGTTTGATTCAACCAAACGAACGAGGCCATTATTTAATCGAACCTTTGGGAATCGAATTAGGTTTATGGCAGGGAACTTATCAAAATCAAACTCAACTTTGGTTGCGTTGGTGGGATCGAGAAGGTAATTTACTACTGATTGGTAGCGAAATTGCCGAAATCGAACGCGAACGTGCCGAAATTGCAGAAAAAGCACAACTTGATGCTATTCCACGCTTACTTGCGCTAGGATTAAACGTCGAACAGATTGCAGCCGCATTAAGTTTATCTGTCGAACAAGTTAGCCAAGCTTTAAAATAATTTAATCGCAACCCCTCGTATTAACAAACGATAGAATTGCAAGTAGGAGCGGGGTCTCCCCGCCCTGATTCTGAGACATATTTGCACGAATATCACCCGTTTTCCACCAAGCGAAATTGCGAATATTCATACCTCAAGCTGATGCGATTAAAACATCGCCGCCACTGTTAATTAATTAATTGCTCAAATCTTAAAACTGTACCAATGTGCGAGAATAAATATTATGACTACAAGCATTGACCGCACGGTAATAACCTCTCCTTTCCCCGACCATAATCAGTTACCAGATGAAGATGGAACTTTTGTGAAAAATTTTCAGGAGCATCCTCAAAGCCTTATCTTAACAGACTCAATCGGACCCGTTTTAGAAAAAATTCATCCTGATGGTCAATATATCATCGGGCAAGATTGTGGGATTTATTGGAGAGAAACTGAACCTCCAGAAAAAGGTGCTGAGGCTCCGGACTGGTTTTATGTTGGTAACGTACCCCCAACATTGGATGGACAAATTCGACGTTCTTACGTACTTCGGCTTGAATATATTCCACCCTTAATCGCTTTAGAATTTGCGAGTGGTGATGGTTCCGAAGAAAGAGATAAAACTCCCTTATCGCGTTCAGCGGAGGGTGAAAAAATTAAACCAGGAAAATTCTGGGTTTACGAACGTATTATCCACATTGCCTATTATGGTATCTACGAAATTAAAACAGGCAAACTAGAAGTTTACAACTGGGTCAACGGTTCCTATCGTTTGATTCAACCAAACGAACGAGGCCATTATTTAATCGAACCTTTGGGAATCGAATTAGGTTTATGGCAGGGAACTTATCAAAATCAAACTCAACTTTGGTTGCGTTGGTGGGATCGAGAAGGTAATTTACTACTGATTGGTAGCGAAATTGCCGAAATTGAACGCGAACGTGCCGAAATTGAACGCGAACGTGCCGAACTTGCAGAAAAAGCACAACTTGATGCTATTCCCCGCTTACTTGGGCTAGGATTAAGCGTTGAACAGGTCGCATCCGCATTAAGTTTATCTGTCGAACAAGTTAGCCAAGGATTAAAATAATTGCCAATACTAGCGCGTCATAGCAATTAAAAAACCGTGTTTTTATTCTGCCGTGCTTTGGTAGAGAAATTCCATGCCGCAAACGCAGGGTTTTAAATACAATAATACTAAAAGCTCAATGCGTCGCACTCCTCAATTAACGCTAAAGCCTTGTGAATATAACGAGTTTGTACTAGCACTGCTGCCAATTCTCGCAATGCTTTAACTTTAGTTTCTATATGCTTTATTGCCCGTGCAAATTCCTCTGCTTCGCTAAAAATCGGTTGAGCATCTTCAGCAAATATATCTCCAGCCATAACTAAAGCGGTTGCTAATTTTCGCAGTTCTTTTGTCTTGACAACTGGATGTTTCTTGATTTGTTGGGATAAATTCTCAGCTTTCTGATAGTGTCCTGCTTGAGCTAAAGCTGTTATCAAATTCCGAAACGCTTCGATTTGTATTTCGGAATCCGTTTCCATTGAATTTACAACTTTTTGCGCTTCATCTAAAATTGCTGGATTGAAGTGACCGTTTTTTTGCTGTAATTCATGAATCATTAATAAAGCCGAGAATTTAGTCAATTTTTCACAATTGCAATCGTATGCTAAGGAATTAGCTGTAAAATGCTTATCCGATCTATGGTTATTATAAGTCATGCCTTAATACACTATGAAATTACTAATTAATCTACAGGGGTTTTAAAGATTATTTTGCAAAGCCAAAAGCACGTTTATATTAAAATCATCAAACCTTTACAATCGCAATACAAATTAACAGTCAGTGGAAGCATTAACATTTGTTACTGGCAAAAATCAAGCAAGCTAGACGACAAAAAGGGTGGGCAATCCATCGTCAAGGCAATGGTATAAAAATACTCACAGCACGACTGTAGTCAGGTTCACATTACAGCCATATACAAGCTGAACCGAAGCAATTAACACACTCAAAGCCTAAAAAAGCGATTTGGGGAGTAGCGAGTTGGTACACAAGTACACAATGAGAATGTCTCTCTTGAGGTGTCTCCCTGACTGGGAGACAAAGCCAATTATGCTTACACCCCTTCTATTACTGCCAATTCGGCAACAATTTGCACCCAAATTCGAGTAATTTAGAATAAAACCCCATAAGTTTAAAAATGATTAGTCATAAATAAAAGCACTTTAGGGTAAAGCTTGACTTGATTTTTCTTACCGTTTAAAGTAAAAACTGAGTTTAATATCTTGTTTCTCAATCAAATTGGCTGTTTGTAAATAATAAATTCAATGATATATTCAACGCATGTTAAAACAAGATGCAATTCAATTTAGTAGCACCCATTGCAATTAAATTATTCAGATTGCGCTCGCCTTGACTTTAAGCTAACTTTATTAAAATTTTAAATTGAATAAATAATTAACCTCCCGATAATCGACCTTTTTTAAGAAAAATAGATGATAGGGAACTTGGATACTTACGTATAGTCAAGACTACAATGTTCTAAGTAAAAATAACTTAATCGGAGCCGCAGGTAAATTCAGGTAAATATGATTAATACTCATTCGTTGAAATTATTGTCCCAGCCGATTTTAGGTTTAATGCTGCTAACAAGTATCGCTTTCGTTCCAACAGTTACCTTTGCCCAGCAACGACGACCGGCGGCACGAACAAGACCAGTTGCTGCACCTGCATTTACCCCCACATCAGGTAGACTTGATACAAATTATACATTGGGTGGAGGCGATCGCATTCAAGTCAAGATATTTGAGGTTCCCGAATACAGTAGCGATTATCAAGTACCTCCTGGCGGCGCAATTAACCTAGCATTGATTGGTAGCGTTCCAGTATTAGGACTGACAACCGAACAAGCTGCCGATGAAATTGCCCGCAGATACTCAAGATTCCTCAAGCGTCCCATCGTTTCCGTTAACCTATTATCGCCGCGTCCAATCAACGTTCTTGTCGCCGGAGAAGTAACACGTCCCGGTTCGTATAGTCTGAATTTGCAAAGTGGTGGAGGTAACGACCCTGGCGTACAATATCCAACTATTTTAGCCGCTATCACCACAGCCCAAGGTTACACCCTGAGCGCAGATATTACCCAAGTTCAAGTTCGCCGCCGCATCGGCCGCAGTGGTGAACAAATTGTGAATCTCGACTTGAGAGAATTACTGCGAACAGGTCGTTCGCCCCAAGATATCACCCTCCGTGATGGCGACAGCATTTATATACCGAGAGCAACCACGATTGATTTAGCTTCGACACGTAATTTTGCGACCACAAGCATTGCCGCAGACCCCACAAGACCGCGTACCGTCGTTGTCGCTGGTGAAGTTCTGCGTCCGGGTTCGTATCTTGTAACTTCTGGTGCGGCTGAAGGAGGTAATAATAACACAACTGGTACGCCGAACGCTACAGGTCAACCAACGTTGATGCGAGCAATTACATTAGCGGGAGGAATTTCCCCTCAAGCCGATGTGCGTAACGTTACTGTCCGTCGTCTAACTAGAACTGGCGAACCTCAGATTTTTAACGTCAACATGTGGCAGTTACTTGGTGGTGATGTCAACCAAGATGCGATTCTTCAAGATGGCGATACTGTGTTTATTGCCACAGCTACCGAAGTTAACCGCGCCGAAGCTACGCAGTTGGCTACAACGACTCTATCACCAAGCAGAATTCAAATTGGTGTAGTCGGGGAAGTAAAAAGGCCGGGTCCAGTAGACGTACAGCCGAACAGTTCTTTGAACCAAGGGTTACTCGCTGCGGGTGGATTTAACGATGCTCGTGCTAGCAGACAAACTGTTGATTTAGTACGTCTCAACCCCGATGGTTCGGTAACAAAGCGTGAGGTCAAAGTCGATTTGGCTGCGGGTATTAACGAAAATACAAACCCAATTCTTCGTAATAATGACGTTATCATTGTCTACCGTAACGGTATAACTAAAACGAGTGAAACTATCGGTACCGTGATTAGCCCGTTCGGCAGTCTTTTAGGTATTTTCCGCGCTTTATTCGGGTTCTAATTCGAGTTTCTTTCAAATCAAAACCCGATTTCGTCAAGAAGTCGGGTCTTTTTGTGTATATTCACGAAGCTGGAACAAATTAATTATTTGAGAGTCAAATACTGAGTAATTAGTCTCGTAGTATTTTAGTACTAAAAATCTATCTGTAGCGCTTTTCATTTTAATAAGGTATACGAGTAGGGGCACGATATATCGTGCCCTTACGACTATCTATATATTACCCCGTTGTCATCTGCGTAAGCATTGCGCTGCCGCCGTTGACTGCGATCGCATAGGCTAGACGTATTACCTGGACGGGTGTACTGCCTATACTAAGCGGATACAGACATAAAATTTAATTTTCCTTCACACACGTTCTACCTCATGGCAGTCATGCACCTTATTAACAATCGACAAAAAGTATCTTTTTTAAAAGGTTTACTGTGTAGTTTGAGCTTTGCTTGCGGATGGGCAGTGGCAATGCCTGCTTCAAAAGCAGCAGAAACTGTTACAGTTCAGTTGGGACCGTTTCAGCAAACGATTGAATTAGGTGATATCGAAAACTATGCTCGTACTGGGAAAATGCCGCAAGAACTGAAAGTGTTTGCGTCCTTCCTAACCCCCCAAGTGCGGGGTTTGCTCAATCAGAAGTTGCAAATCAGCCCAGCAGTTGCCGATAAATTTTTTGATGAAATTGTTAAAACTCCCCAAGGTAAACAATTAATTTCGTCATTGGGGGGAGTTATACCGGGTAGCACAACCGCAAGTCTTCGAGATACCGTTAATTTAACGCTTCGGCAAGTTAACGGGTTGAGCATATTAGGGTTTTTACGCGCATATCCTAGTGAAAACGTTACACTTGATGCAACTAAAGCAGTTGAATTAGCGCTGGCATTTAACCCGGCAAATTTACAAAGTCAAGCATTTGGAGCTTTACTCGAACGCGAATTAGCGGTAAAAAGTGATATTGTATTGCCGAGAAATATTAACCCAGCCGCACCTGGAAGTGAAGCAGTACAACAACAATCTTTGACATTGCGCGATAGTCGTAGAAACCGAACTATTCCCGTTGATATTTATTCGAGTCGTAGAAATATCCAAAGTCCCCTGGTTGTTATCTCGCACGGGTTTGGAGCAAATCGGCAATATCTTCGCTATTTAGCAGTACATTTAGCATCGCATGGGCAAACTGTTGCAGTCCTCGAACATCCTGGGAGTAATGCCGTAGCGGTGAACCGCGCTTCGGGTACTGCCGATTTAGCAAAGCTAATAAGCGCAAGCGAATTTATCGACCGACCCAAAGATATTAGCTTTTTAATCGATGAGTTAGCTTTGTTAAATACTAAACCGGGACAACTTCAAGGAAAATTTGATGTTCAAAATGTGACAATTATCGGGCATTCACTCGGTGGATATACGGCGTTAGCTTTAGCTGGAGCCGAACTTGATTTAGGAGCATTGCGGAAATTTTGTAGTAATTCGCTCACTATCGGCGAAGCACCCGGAGATTGGTTGCAATGTGCAGCAACAGGATTGAAAGATGATTTTATTCAGTTGCGCGACAAACGAATCAAAAGCGCGATCGCACTCAACCCTCTCACCGGAAATTTATTCGGTAAAAGAGGACTTTCCTCCGTCAACATCCCAGTTTTAATGCTAGCAGGCACTGAAGACGCGCTGACACCCGCACTCAAACATCAATTTGCACCTTTTACTCAACTGCGAGGTAACAAATATCTCCTAACTGCGATTGGTGGTACTCACCTCAGCGTCAGCGACCCCAATTATCAAGCGAGTGAAGCAACGACTATTGTTAAGGAAAGACGCGGTACTGAAACTAGAAGCTTGCGCGAACTTGTGAATGGTGTTAGTTTAGCCTTCGTCAAACAACAAACCACCGAAGCCAAAATTTACCAACCCTTTCTCTCGTCAACCTACGCACGATCGCTCTCAACAACGCAATTACCTTTACGTCTAGTATCCGAATTACCAGGGAACTTGAAGACCTGGGCAGAGTATGTAGCGAAATAGAAGTCAACTACCTACACTGCCCTTCGGGACAGATGTAGGCTTGCCGAATACCTAGCGAGTCTAGGCTTGCAATAGGCAGAGAAAAAGTTGGTTAGGGCAGTGAGATAAGGTAGGGCGAAACGTACAAATATTTCCCTCGTTTGTACCTCTTTCCGGTTTGGTTGTAAACAAAAGTTACGCCTACTTTATTGCCCGAAGGGACTGGGTTTCGTACCCTAAATACATGGGATTATCTCCTAAAATCATGACTAAAAATAATCAAGCAACAAGAATACCCGTAATATCAACTTTAGGCATCCCATTAATGCCTACAACTTGTGTTAGAGCAAGGAAGTGGATCGAACAGGGTAAAGCAATCGGTAAGCGAAGTAATATCGGTGTGTTTTACGTGGAATTACAACATTTTCCATCGGGGTTTGACACACAAGAAATAGCAGTTGGAGTAGACAGAGGTAAAGCTTTTACAGGGATTGCAATCCAGTCTAAAAAAGCAACAATTGCTCTATTTCATTTGTGTTTGCCTGGTTTCTATAAATCTAAAAAAGATAAAAAAGACAGGCAATCTGTCATAGGTAAAATGGCAAAGCGTGCTGAATTGCGTCGTACTCGTAGGGGTCAGCGCATTAACCGTAAAATCACTTTTAAACTTCGCAACCACCGCGAAAAGCGATTTGATAACCGTCGTCAAAACAAGTTACCTCCTAGCGTCAAATCTAACCGTCAAATGGAATTACGTGTTTTGTTAGAAATAGCAAGAATTGTTCCAATTACTGTAATTAAAGACGAGGATTGTGGAGGCAACACGCGCAATAATGGTCGGGGTATATCACCTGTAACAGTTGGTCAGGAATGGTTTAGGGTGGAAGCGGCTAAACTCGCACCTGTCGTAGAAATTAATTCTTATGATACGGGCAAATACCGCGACTATTTAGGACTTGTCAAGAACAAAAAAGACAAGTCAAAACAAACCCCGGAAACACATGCAAACGATGCAGTTGCTTTGGCATCAACGACTTTTATTCAATACAAACCCTTCTATACCGCTTCGAATCACGGGCATCAATGGGTAGGGCAATGCTTATTAACGCCAGCACCTTTTATTGTGATTAATCGTCCTAAACTATTTCGCAGAAAGTTGCATCAAGAAAATTACGCAAAGGGAGGTATTTTAAAGCGGCAAGGTGGGACGATTACACCTTTTGGGTTTAGGTCTGGAGATTATGTTCAAACCACTTATAAAGGCGAAATTATTCGCGGTTGGGTAGGAGGTTTTACTAACACATTGAAAAGCAAAAACGTTGCAATTTATGACAATAACTGGAATCGAATTGGACAGTTTGCACCCAACAACATCACCCTAATCAAACGAAGTACAAAACTATGTACTGCATAGAATATTATAATTTTTGCCGCTGTTCTCCTCACTCTCAAAACTCCGTTTTGAATCATTTGGAAAACGCATCAAAAATTAATCGGCATTCCTCCCAGCACCAAACCGGGTACGGCTATGGTGTTGGACTCCTGCCTGTCTTAGTTGAGGGAGTGAGGAGTGAGGAGTGAGGAGTGAGGAGTGAGGAGTGAGGAGTTGAAAATTGCTTTTGACTTATAACTCCTGACTTTCAACTCTTAACTCTTAACTCTTAACTCCTAACTCCTAACTCCCTACTGCCGTATTGTGATAATAAAGTGACAATGTTAACTGATTAAACTAAAAGTAAGGCACAATCTACGTGTTGTGCGATTAACGATATAATTCCTCAAAATAATTACTCAAAAACTGAGTAGGAGTATATATGGAGCCAGTTGTTGCTGTAGTTTTGGCGCTTATAGGGTATGCCTTAGGTTCAACCAAACTAATAAATGAAGGAAATGAAGCCCTTGTAGAACGCTTGGGACGCTACCACCGCAAACTTCGACCAGGTTTAAATTTTATTGTTCCCTTTGTTGATACCATTGTGATGGAAGATACTACTAAAGAACAAATCCTAGATATTGAGCCGCAAAAGGTAATTACAGCCGATAACGTCGAAATCACAGTTGATGGTGTCGTGAACTGGCGTATCATGAACATGGAAAAAAGCTTCTATCAAATCGATGATATCCAGTTTGCACTCGCAAACCTTGCAAAAGTCGAACTTCGTGCCAATTTAGCAGAACGCAATCTCGAACAAGTTATAGCTTCGCGCAGTGAAATGAATCAAACTTTGCTGCGAACCATAAATACTGCTGCGGCTGAATGGGGTATTCAAATTATACGAGTAGATATTCAAAGTATTGCACTTCCTGAAAGCGTTCAAAAGTCGATGGCAGAACAACAAGCATCTGTAATCAGAAAACGCGCTGCAATCACTGCTGCGGAAGGGGAACAAGAAGCAGCAATCAAGCGTGCTCAATCGACCAAAACCTCAATGCAAATTCTTTCAGAAGCATTGCGAACTAACCCCGAAAGTAAGGAAATTCTCAAGTATTTAGTAGCGCAAGAACAAGTAGAAGCAAGTCAAAAGTTGGGTGCAAGCACCAATGCCAAAATCGTTTTTCTTAACCCTGGTGTAAATGCCGGAGCTTATGACCAAATGGTTGGTGATATTGGTGCTGATGAAGCTCATAGTCACAGCAACAACCCTGAAAATGGTTCAGCGACAGCTTAAATAAGGGAGTAGGGAGTAGGAGTACCCTACTCCCTACTCCCCCGAATTATCGCATCAGCAACCAAGCTAACTTCGCGCATTTCCTTGACATCGTGAACTCGAATAATGTCGGCACCGTTAAATATAGCCGCGCAACAAGCTGCTGCTGTTCCCCAAATTCTCTCTTTCGGGTTGGGTTGGTTTAATATGCGACCGATAAAACTTTTACGCGATGCCCCTACTAAAATGGGACAGTTGAGTTGACGTAGTTCTGATAAACGACGAAATATTTCTAAATTTTGCTCGTAATTCTTGGCAAACCCAATACCTGGGTCGATAATAATTTTCTCAGCACTAATACCCGCATTTATCGCTTTATCGATTTGCATTGCGAGAAAACTTAAAATTTCGGCTATGACATCATCGTAAGAAGTTAACTGCTGCATCGTCTGGGGAGTACCGCGAATATGCATAAGAATTATCGGTACGCCATATGAAGCAACAACTTTTAACATTTCGGGGTCAAAAGTAGCTCCGGAAATATCATTAATCATATCCGCGCCAGCTTCAATTGATGCTTTTGCAACTTGCGACCTAGTTGTATCTACTGAAATAGCTACATTTGTAATTTGGCGTATAGCTTGTAAAATAGGTATAACGCGGTCGAGTTCTTCAGTAAGAGTAATCTGTTCTGCACCCGGTCGCGTCGATTGTCCGCCAATATCGATAATATCAACACCAGCGTCAATTGTGAGTTGAGCTTGGGCGATCGCTCGCGTAACATGATTAAAGTCACCGCCATCACTAAAGCTATCGGGCGTTACGTTTAATACGCCCATGATATAAGTACGTTTGCCCCAGGAGAAAGTGCGATCTGCCGTAGGCGGCAGCGCTTCGCTATCGCCGAGTGACTCGAAAGGGGTATGGCTCGATTCGGGGTTTTGCCTATCGTGTATTTTCAACTTGTTATATTAGGATACAAAAATACTTGCACGGAATGCATTCCCACGCTCTGCATGGGAACCAAAGAGAACTCTCAACTCTTATACAGACGCGAAAGAAAGCGTCTCTATATGGACGCTCCTCCTAACTCCTAACTCCTAACTCCTAACTCCTAACTCCTAACTCCTAACTCCT